>DAHXOS010000095.1 GCA_027364775.1 bacterium | reverse complement strand
ATGCAGATGCTCAAGAAATTGACAGATTCTTAAATGAGGCTATTAAGGAAGGATTAATTTCTAAAAAAAGCAAGAATAAAATAGAAGACAAATACTTGGGTCCTGAACCTATAAGAAGTATAAGAAAAGCTTCTAAGATGGTTGATTTGAATGGAGCACTCTTCGGTTTTATGGGGGATTTCTTTAAAGCCATAAATCCAATAGGTAAGTGATTATTTAGGATTTCCTGCCAACCATTTGATTAATCGATTTGGTTCATCAGGAGGCCTAACCGGTCCCCCTGGGCTATACCTTGCCTTAAAAACTGCATCCTTATAAGCTGCAGCACTGGTCTGATAAGGTTTAATAAGGCGGCTACCAAATCCTTTAGTAAGATTTTGAGCTGCTGAAAGAGATCCAAATGCTGTTTTTGCGAATAACTGATTGTCTTTAACACCAAAAGCACTTTTAACAGAATCAGGGATTGCAGGAAGCATTAATAATACTCCATATCCTAAGATTAGCTTTAAAAAGCTAGAGCTTAATCCGCTTAAGAGAGGAAGAGTACTTCCTCCGCTTGTATTATAACCTGGTCCTTCTGCAATTAGAGGACTTTCTAAGCCAAAGCCTGTATTTGATGGACCCATAATATAAGCTGCGAAGATTAAAGCTAAAAATACAGTCGGAAAAGTTAGTAGATTTGCAAACATCTCCTTTATCCAATCGCCAATTCCTTTTTCTCTCCCGGGAATACTGGCGGTTAAAAATCTAAAAGGAGCTGTGATAGTAAGAACAATGACAGTTACATAACACTGAATTAAGGCAAAAACCACTTTAAACATTGAAACTAGTAAGGCTACTAACAGAATTACATAAAGAAGAAACCCTACGAACCATCCAACTATAGGTGTTTGATCAACTCCTACAACGAATACAGCTCCTCCTGCTGCGCATCCGATAATGTTGCCAATAAGGCCACCTCCAGGTAAAATTCCCGCTACATTCATACCTAGTTGACAGCCAAACCAAGCAGCAATACTTTTAACAATAGCCCCGACTAATCCTTGCTTAAAAAAATCCAAGGTTTTAACAGTTGTGTCGATAACAACCCACATATTTCCATCTAATCTAAGGAAGTCATTAAATATAACAAAAATATTATTATTAGCTAGTAGAGTTCCTGAAGTTCCTTTGGCTATTATGCCACCTTGTTCTAAGGTATAAGCTCCAAGTTGAGTGGTTACAAAACTTAGATCCACAATTAAGGCTGATAAAAAATAGCTAAAGGTGATTAAAATTAAGCCTACCACTAAACCCGGTAAGGCTTTTTGAACAGAAATTACGGTTTGAGGATTAATTTTACTTCTGAACATGATCATTACTCCAACAACTATAAAGATAAAAATCATAGCAAGATAAGACAAGTTTCTAGCTAGTTGCCATAGTTTATAAACAGGTAACAATACAGCATTTCCGCTTCCGGAAACTTGAGCTTTTGCGGATGGGATAAGACCAAAGTTTTTGTTTAAATCAGCTAAATATTCGCTAGTTCTTAATGGGGGGGTGGTATACATTAGCGCTAAAATATCGCTAACAGATCCTAATGCACCACCGTTGCTTTGTAAACTTGCCCGATAAATTGGGGGAGAAGTTGAACTAGTCCCCAAAGTTAGGCTGTTAATACAAGGCAATCCAACAATTGATTTACCCTCACCCAAACAACTTAGAGTATGAACTAAATTAATTATTATAATATTTGCATAATAGGGGGAAGTTTGGTTAATGGTTGAGGGATCAATAGTTACAGTTTGGTTAGCACTGGTTTGGGCTGATACCAGATTTGGAAATACTGCTAAACTAAGGGTCAGAAAGATGGCTAAAAATATTTTTTGGGCAGTTTTTAACATAGGATAACTTTAGAGTATAACAAGACTAGCTTCTATTGCAACCTGAATATTTTTAAAATTTCTACTTTGTTAAACAATATGGTGCAAAGCCGATACAAAATTGGGTGACTGGTACACCGGTGAAGGCTTCAATTAATTTTAAAATTAACCAAGCTACAGCCATAAATAGTAAGCCCAAAAAAGCCCAGCTTAAAGTTTGACCGGCTGCAGCTAAGGGTTTTGCTTCACCCCCGGAAGTTAAAAATTTAATTGCTGCCATTACCAACATCACCGTAAAAACAATAAATGCCAGTCCAACAGATAAGTTAATAATTCTTTGGATTAATTGTTGTAGCTGTTCAACGCCTGCTGCAGGGGACGGATCCATAAATTTAGAATACTAGATAAGTAACTCTTACCGCAAGTTATATCTTACCGTGATCTTTCAGTTACACAGTCCGAAACCTGAGGGTCATAGACTTGACCTGGTGAACATTGCTTATCTAAGGTTGGAATCGACCTTAAGTTTAAAATATCCAAGTTAACTACCTGACCAACTACTCTGGTTATTACAAACGCTAAAGCCAAAAGAGCTAAACCTACCAAAGCTGCAATTATACCTTTTCTGGCTGAGGCTACTTTTTCTTTGTCGCCACCGGAGGTAATCCAGGAGAAGGCTCCTTGGATCAACATAAATAAAACAGCTAAAGCTGCAACTACAAAAACAATAGTCAAGGCGTTAGAAAGTAATGTGCCAACCGGAGTAGCAGGATTAATTCCAACCGGTGGAGTTTTAATTTGAATAGGAACCGAACTCTGGGCAAGAACAGTAGAAGCACTTCCCAAAAAAGCAACTAAAGTTGAACTTAGAAAAATAGCTTTTTTCATTTCTAACTTAATAATAACTACTCTTTAAAAACCTTGTCAAGTGTTACTTTTTTATGCACCAGCAAATAATTTAAGATTAGTAATATCTCCAACAACTTTTAGAATTAGAAAAGACAGCGATAATAAAACAAGCCCGATTAGTGCATAAGTGATTCTTTTTCTGGCTGAGGCAACTTTTTCCTTCTCACCTCCCGAGACAATCCACTCAAAAGCCCCCCAAACTACCATAAATACAACTGCGATTGTTGCTACAACATAGAGTAATGTAATGCTGTTGGAAAGAAAAGTGCTGATTCCTGCTGCTCCAATACCGATTTTACTGACTGCATCCGGAGGAGTGATTTGTCCAAAAACCTTGTTTATTGGTTCATTGGCATTTTGAGTTTGTTGGTTCTCGCACCTTTCACTAATCTTTTCGTAAATGCAGTCCCAAATCGGTTGTGTGTTACAATCTACTCCTGGAAGTGAATAACAAGCTTCAACTTGGGCGTTACTAGTACATGTTTTTTTAATTGTCTTTCCGTTATCGCAGTAAATGTTATTAGTATTAGTGTCTTTTGCAGCAGCTAAGGTTTTTGGGACAGATAAAAAAGCAATAGTAAATAAAGCTATTAAAATAACTAAGTAATTTAAAAATTTAAATCTCATTATTATTATTTAAAAAAACTTGTTCGAATTATTTGCCAGTTTAAATTCAAAAACTCCGGTATAAACTCTACTACTAAGAATAACAATAAAAGTAATATTAAGCCAACAAAAGCATGGGTAATCATGTTTCTAGCTGATGCAACCTGGTTTTTATCTCCAGCAGAAGTAATTAGTTTAAAAGCTCCGAAAAGCAAATAAAAAACTACAGCAACTGCTGCAATTTCAAACATCGGTCTGATTAAATAAGTCGTAATTTCACCAAACGAATTAATTGTCCCAAAAGCAAACTGGTCTTTTAAATCAACTATTTTATTTTGCTGAGCTAAAGGATCTTTTTTTGTTCCCTGGGGGGGGTTATTATCTTCAATTTGGATCTCAGCAAAAGAACTGTTAAGATCTTTTTTGCACTGTGTAAAATAATTGATATTGAGAGCTTTTAAACGCGAGCACCCTGGATCCTCTTGAATACAAATAGCACCCATACCTGGTTTTTTCCAGTCACCTACTGTACCTGTTCCAACTTGAGATGTATTAAAATTTATATTACCAACTTGATCTGGGCTGCTAATCTTTCCACAGGCTTTACCTGCATTTAGGTTTGGAAAGACGCCATCGGCCCAAACGGTATAATCTTTATTAGGATCAGCATTTTGAACGGTAAAACCGATTTTATAGTCGGTGCTTAATGGCACACTCTTTACTTGAGGTATAATAGTTAAAGGATCATTAGTCTGAGCTTTACTAGCAATAGGAGATAAAAGCACTAAAGTGGCTGATATTACTAACAATAGAGAAAAAAGTTTGGTCATTAAATTTAGCTTAGCCTAATATGATAATTCTTTCAACTTTAATCTAAAGATTCTGGTAAAATATTGATAGTAAATCTCCATGAAAAAAATAATCTGTTTAATTTTGATCTTATTGTTTATTAGCTATCTTTAATAGTAGAGTAAGTAAGGACTATAAAAATGGTTATGCTTTAGATACTATCAGTATTGTTTTTGGTTCTTCAGGTAAGTTCTCAGATAGGTTATACCGCTTTAGGGTGCTGTTAAGTTAGTAACTGGTTGATTTTCTCTGACCGGTAAAAGAGTTTGGGCATATTGGCTGACTGCAAATGAAATTACTAAAATTATAAATCCGGTAATTGCCCAGGTGATTCTGGCCCTGGCTTTGGCTAGTGCATCCTTGTTTCCTCCGGCAAAAATATATTGCATTACACCCCAGGCTAGCCAGTAAAACATTAAGAACCCAGCTATCAAAAAAACTATATTTAAAAAGGAGGATAATACAAAACCCAAACTGGTTTGTGAATCACTGTTAGCAAATTTAAAACCCGGTGGCCCAGGAATATATTGATCGTTGCCAGGAATTTTCAGAGATAATAATTTGTTCATTTGCTAAAGCCAGGTAAGTTTAGTATATCAGCGCCGATAATCTGTAACAACAAAGTTGCAAAAATAATAAAAAGTAATCCAATAAAAGCGTTAGTAAATTGATCTTGGGCTTTTTTTAGAGCCTCTGGGTTTCCGGCTGAAGTAATGTACTGAATTGCGCCAAAAATCATCAACAGTAAGGCTATGCCACCACCGGCTAAGGTACTAAATCTAAGCAAGCCACCTATTAATGCAGTAGGTTCTGTTGGTACACAACCGATAGCCGTAAAAACTCCTCTTTCTTGTTGTGGAGTGTTGTTTATAAAATCTTCCCAGGAGGTTCCTTTGGCTGGTGTGTACCCCGTCCTTGTATTACAAGGAATACTTGATGCTGAAGTGCAGTTTGGGTTTTTGCTATCTTTGCTGCAAGGAAGATCAACAGGTATTGTACTTGGGGTAGGAGCTAAATTTGGATTGAGAGCAGGTTGAGCCTGGACTTGAATTTGAACAGGAGTTTGTTGTTGCTGTTGTAGTTGAGCCAAAAATATTTGGCATCCTTCAGCAGTATTTCCTGCTATGGTTGAACTCCCCAAAACTCTTACAGCTCCAGAGTCTACATTTAAATTTGAATTCTGAGGAGCCACAACTTCATTAAACCTTTCCTCTAATTGGACATCGGTTTTAAATAAGATAGATTGGTCTGTCTGGAAGGTGTCTGTCCCAAATAACTTCTTCTGAACATCTGGGGTTATATTTCTAAATAAAACAGTAGATGTTCCTGTTTGGGTTTTTTGTAGAATTTCACCTTTTAATACCGAACCATCAAAATTCATATCTATAGTTGTAGGGGAAACCACTTGCGTTCCGGGTATATACTCAACTGTGAGCGCTTCATTTTTGGGATCCAGAACGATCTTTTTTAGCTGACTCTCCTCACAATATTTTACAATTTGGGCAGAATTTACAGGAACAGGCGGTAGGATCGCATAAGTTATTGCCGGGTTTAAAATAATAACTGAAAAAATTAAAACAGGAAAGATCAGTGTACTTCTTAAGTAGGTCATTAAATTTAGCTTAGCCTAATATGATAATTCTTTCAACTTTAATCTATGGATTCTGGTAAAATATTGATAGTAAATCTTCATGAAAAAAATAATCTGTTTAATCTTGATCTTATTGTTTATTGGCTATCAATTAACTGTTAATTTGGTTAGGGGAGCAGATGACCCAACAGTAGAAGATTTGCAAAAACAAATTGACACTCTAAACCGGGCTAGGGAACAATCTGTTAATGCAACTAAACCCCTAGAAGGTCAGTTAGGTTCTCTAAAATTGCAGTTAGCTCAACTCCAAGCTAGCCTACAGGTTTTGAGTAATAAAATTAATCAGCGTGAAAAAGATTTAAATATTAGAAAAGAAAAGTTAATAGAGCTTTTAGCTATCTTTAACAGTAGAGTAAGTAAGGACTATAAAAATGGTTATGCTTTAGATACTATCAGTATTGTTTTTGGATCTTCAGGTAAGTTCTCAGATAGGTTATACCGCCTAACTACCATTAATGAAAACCATAAAATTATTCATTCAATCTCTGAGGAGGTAGTTGGTTTAATTAATGAAAAAGATAAGCTGGAAAAAGACAAAACCAAGCTTGCATCGCTGCAGGCTCAGGTTGATAAGAACGCCCAGTTTATTGCTGGGGAAGTGGCTAAAGCCAAAAAATACCAAGCTGATTTATCAAATCAGATAGCTCAGTTAAGCGCTCAACAACAGCAGATCATTGCCCAAAAGCTCTCTGCTTTAAATATTCCCAAAAGCGCTTATACAGCTCAGGGAGGTTGTGTGG
>DAHXOS010000076.1 GCA_027364775.1 bacterium | reverse complement strand
CTATAACGCTACCACATCTTCTTTAAGCTTAAAAAAAGGTACCACTTTGGCAAATGATAAAGGTTTAAAATTCACCTTAGATGATGATGTTCAAATTGCGTCAAAGTCTGCCAGTGCAGCTGATCCACCATCCCGTTCGGCAGCTACTAAAGCAACTGCTGTGGCTATTGGACCAGATAGCAATATTCCAGCTGCTACTGATTTAACTGTTGGAGGTTATAGTAAATCGGAAGTGGTTGCAAAAGTTGACCAAGCATTCTCAGGGGGGGTTAGTAAAAAAGTTACAGTGGTAACTGCTGATGATCAGAAAAAATTATTAGCTCAGGTATTGGCTGATCTTAGAAAAAAAGGTAAAGATGAGATTCAAGCAAAACTAGAGGGCGATTACAAAATGTTGGAAGAGGCTTTATCAGATAACATTACTAAGCAAAGTTTTTCCAAAAATGTTAATGACCAAGCAAATGAATTTACTTTAGATTTAGGGGTTAGGTTTAGAGGTACGGCTTATAAAGATGGTGATCTAAAAACAATAGTTTCAAAACTGGTAGAAACTAATATCCCTGACGGTTATCAGTTGGATCTTTCTCAGACAGAAACTCAGGCTGATGTTGCTAAATTAGAAAAAGATGGTAAGTTAATCTTTTTAGCAAAATTTAAGGCTAAATTAATGCCTAAATTGGATCAAAATAAGATCAAAAAGGATCTTGTTGCTAAAACGCCTACCCAGGCTAAGGATTATTTAAGAGGAATCCAAAATGTAATTGGATCAGACATAGTATTAAAGCCCTCACTGCCGGGGCCATTGCAAAGATTGCCGGTGTTGTCTAAAAATATCTCTTTAGAGGTAACTGCCAAATAGAAAAATGTTTCTTAAAATTTTATCTTTAACACTTTTAGGTTTGGGGGTATTTGTACTGATGCAAGTATTTTTACCGTTTGCATCATTTAAAATCTGGGAAATAAGCCATTATAATCAAGGCTTGCTTTTAACTGATCCGCTTCCAAAGACTACTCCTAAGATGTATAACGGAGGAGTACTTGGGGTATCAGTTTCGAACGTAGACAATTTTCCAGCCTTTGTAAGCGATAGTAATATAGTTACCGAATCAGTATACAAAGAATTTAAATTGTCTATTCCTAAAATCGGTTTAAGTGAGGTAACTGTTAAAGTTAACAGCAACGATTTTGAAAGAAACCTAGGTCATTTACCTGGTAGTGCTTTGCCTGGACAAAAAGGAAATGTTTTTATTACCGGGCACTCATCATTACCAAGGGTGATTGGTAATGATGACAAAATTCCTTTTTTTGTTAATTTACCAAAAGTTGAACGTGGAGATGAAATAATTTTAGATGTTTCTGGTCAAAAGTTTGTTTATAAAATTATTGGTTTAAGAATAGTTGACCCTAAAGAAGTTTCGGTGATCAATCCACCAGACCAGGAAGGCCGGTACATCTCTTTGATGACTTGTGTACCACCAGGTTTTAGTTTAAAGCGGTTGATTGTTTTAGGGAAACTTAAATAATTGTTAACTGCTAATTGTTAATTGTTTTTCTATTGACTATTATCTATTAACTAAGAATTATAAATTATGAAATATCTTTGTATTGATTACGGTAAAACTAAAGTTGGATTAGCTATTTCCGAGGGACTAACTGTCTCTCCTTTAAAGGTATTAGAAATCCGCAGTTTAAAAGATGCTTTGGTTAAGCTTTCTGAAGTTATTAAAAAAGAACAAATTGATCAAGTAGTAGTAGGACTTCCAGAAAGTGGTGAATCTTTGACCTTGGTATTAAAGTTAGTGAAAGAACTAAAAAGAAATATTCATGTTGAAACTGTTGAAGAAACTTTAAGCTCAAAAAATGCTGCAACTTTAATGAAAGATTTAAATTTAGGTCAGAAAAAAAGAAGACAGGATGATGCTTATGCAGCTGCTTTAATTTTGGAGAATTATTTAAATGGTTGAATATAGAAGCCAAAAAAGGAAGAGGAATCCCCTAACTTCCTTATTGTTTTTATTAATGTTTTTAGCTATTGCTATTTTTTTAACCTTTAACTTTTATCTTTCCTCTTTAAAGCAGCCGGTTAATAAAAATGATCTGGTCCAGGCTTTTGTTATTTCTAAGGGCGAGTCAATTGATACAATCTCTAAAAGATTAGAGGAAAAAAAGATTATTAAATCCGCAATAGTGATGAAGTGGGAGATGAAAACTAATAAAAAGTATAAGTATATTGAAGCGGGGGATTTTAAACTTTCCGGAGCAATGTCTTTGGATGAAGTCTTAACTACTCTTTCCAAAGGGTCAGTAGATAAGTGGGTTACATTACTTGAGGGTTGGAGAGTAGAGGAGATGGCTCAGAAACTAAATGATGAATTAGGAATTAACAAGCAAGAATTCTTAAAATATTCTAAGGAAGGGTATATGTTTCCAGATACCTATCTTTTTAATAAAGATGCAACTGCTCAAACCATTGCCTCAACTTTAAGAAATACTTTTGATCAAAGGTATAATGACAATCTGCAAGCTAAAATTCGCGCCCAGGGTTTAACACCTGCTCAAGGGGTAATTTTAGCTTCAATTGTTGAAAGAGAAGCCAGATCTGATAAGGTTAGGACAGAGGTAGCAGGGATTTTGCTTAAAAGATTTAAAATCGGAATGGGATTAAATGTGGATGCTGCCATCCAATATGCCCTAGGTTATCAGCCGGCAGAAAAGAGTTGGTGGAAAAGAAACCTGACCTTAGATGATTTAAAGGTAAACTCTCCATATAACACTTATACTAACATCGGTTTACCACCGGCACCAATTAGTAATCCCTCCCTCTCTTCCTTAAAAGCAGTTTCCAATGCTGACTCTTCAACACCTTATCTCTACTATTTTCATGATTCAGAGGGCAATACTTACTATGCTAAAACTTTGGAAGAACATAATAAAAATGTTGCTAAATACAGATGATTAAGCCTGGACAAAAATATAAACATTTTAAAAATCAGCTAGTAGAAATTATTGGAGTTGGGAAACATACGGAAACAGATTAAGGATTAATAAATTTCTTACTTTACATCAAGCTGCAATTAGGTCTATCTTTATTATCATGCCTTATGTTGCGGGGATAGGTAAGGTACCAGAAAAATATTGTTTTTCAATAACGGATTTTCATGATTTTGACTTTTGTCAATTTCGTTTTTATGTAAATCATCATTTAAGAAAAAAATATGAGATCGCTGAAGGCTCACTGAATATGACCTTGGGCTCTCTGCTAGATCAAGCAATTAAAAATTACCATTTAATCTCAGGAAAAGTTGAAAAACTTGATGAATTAACTTATTTAGTTAAAGCAGCTTATAAAAGTTTTGTTGAAGATTTATCTAAAAAGGGAGATAAACCGAGCTTTTATTCTTCAATGAAGCCCTTCTTAACTGAAGAAACATTAAAACAGGCAGAGCAAATTTTTATGGATTATTACAAAGGTTTAGAAGGTAAGGTTAATAAGTCTTTAGGACAAGTAGAGTTTTGTAAATCACCAATTAAGAGTGAAGATGGGAGTTGTTATTTACTTTGGGGTTGGCCTGATGCATATGAGTTAGCTCCTGACGGGATGCCGGAAGTTGTGGATTATAAATTCAGGGAGAATATAGAACGTGGTAAAGATGAGATGGATATGGATCTAATGCCAAAATTATATATACTACTTGCATCTGATTTTTTAAGAACTAGGGGTTATAAAAAAGCCAGATTTAGAGTTAGGTTTTGGCAAGTTCCAAAGGAAGAGGGGTTTTATGAGGAGTTTGATCTTGGAGTGATGGATGGAGCAACTTTTCTTTTTAAACAAAAAATAGATAGAATTTTAAATAATAAGGAGATAAGGTTTTGTGAAAAACCTTTTTGTAAAGCCTGCAAGTCTGATAAAAGAAGTGACTTTTTAAAGCAGTTGCAAGAGTTAGGTTTAAACGCTATATAATCTGTTATGGTTGAAAGAAGTAGACAATTAAAAAAAGCTGAAGTTGTGCCAGGATTGTTTAATGGAAATACTGATAATTTATTTTATGACTTTGAATTCGAAAGAAGACAGAAAATAAAAGCAAGAATGGCTGCAGATATGGAGCTGCTAAGATCAGACCTTACCCTTAGGTCTAAGCCTAGAAGGGGCAGACCTCCTAAAAAATCTTCATTGGTATAATAATTAATACTGTGAAGTTTAAAAATATTGTTGTTTCAGGTGATATATCTACAGGCAAGTCTACCTTAGCGCATAATTTAGCTAGAGAATTAAATTGGGAATATCTCTCAACAGGGGAATATTTTAGAAAGTGGCACAAAGAACACAACATTCCTTTAGAAAAAACAAATCAAGTTCCGGAGAGTGTGGATAAGGAGATTGATTATTGTTATCAGCAAAAGATGAAAAATGAAGAGAGGATTGTTTTTGAATCTCATTTAGGAGGTTATTTAGCCAAAGATTTATTAGAGACTTTTAAAGTACTTTGTGTAACAGATTGGGATAAAAGGATAGAAAGGGCAGCAAAAAGAGATGGGATAAATTTGGAGGAGGCTTATAAAAATGTATTTGAAAGATCAAAAATGTTAGCAGACAAATTTAAAAAGTTATATGGCGTAGAAAATACTTTTGATCCTAAATACTTTAATTTAATAGTAGATACTTCTGAAAAAAGTCCGCAAGATGTACTAGATGTTGTGCTAAAATCTTTAAAGTATGACACCAGAAGTAGTAATTCTGATATTTAATAACAGATGAAAGTATGAACTAGGGCTGGTTTTAAGTCATAAAAAACTCAGATAATAATGTCAAAATGGCTAATTTTAAAATTGTATCTAAAGATGGAATGATGCGGGCTGGGATATTAAAAACTGCTCATGGAGAGATAAAAACCCCAATCTATATGCCTGTTGGTACCCAGGGTTCGGTTAAGGCTTTATCGCCTGAAGATCTAAAAGGGGCCGGTGCCCAGATTATTTTAGGTAATACCTACCATCTATATTTAAGACCAGGCTCAAAGTTAATTAAAAAGATGGGTGGTCTGCATAAATTTATGAATTGGGATAAGCCTATTCTAACTGACTCAGGTGGTTTCCAGGCTTTTTCTCTAGGAGCAATGATTGCTCATGGAGTCAGAAAAGTGCCTCTTTTAAAGAGAGATTCTAAGTATGGAATAAGTAAAGATAAGACTAATGCTAAAAATTTAACAGGGCTTTTTGAAAAGTCTAAAAATCAAGTATTAAGTACCATCAAGGAAGAAGGAGTGGAATTTAAGTCCCATTTAGATGGCAGCAAGCACTTATTAACGCCTGAAAAATCAATGGAGGTTCAACTTGATTTAGGATCAGATATAGTTTTAGTGTTAGATGAACTATTATCTCCCTACCACGATCCAAGATATGTAAAAAAGTCTCTTGAAAGAACTCATAATTGGGAGCAACAATCCTTAACCTATTTTAAAAAACATCTAAAAGAATCTACTAATCCCAAAGCTCAATTATTTGGAATTTTGCAAGGGGTTTATGATAAGGAAATCCGGGTTAATGAGGCTAAGTGGGTTGCAAATCAGGATTTTGATGGAGTCTCAATAGGTGGTTCTTTTGGAATCTCGGAGTATTGGCCCGCCCGCAGTGTCATTCCGAATGAAGTGAGGAATCCCTCAACTAGTTTGAGCGATGTAACCGAGACAAGCTCAGAGGTTCTTCGACTCCCTTCGGTTGCTCAGGATAACATAAATGTCAATTGGGCAGCTTCAAAGGCTATTTATCAAACCATGGAATGGGTTGCATCAGAGTTACCAGAAGAATGGCCAAGACATGGACTAGGTTTAGGTGAGATTAGAGATTTTTTTGAATGTATAGAGAGAGGGATAGATATGTTTGATTGTGTAGCTCCAACCAGGCGTGCCAGAAATGGTTCTTTATATATCCAGCCTAAAAATGGCGGGACACCTAAAAATAAATTTACTTTAAATATTACCAGGGCAGAATTTGTAGATGACCCAAAGCCAATTGACTTAGGATGTGAATGTTACACCTGCCAGAATTTCTCAAGAGCTTATTTAAGACATCTTTATCTCTCCCGGGAAATCTTATTCCACCGTTTGGCATCAATCCATAATGTCTACTTTTGTTTACACTTGGTAGAACAAATTAGGCAGTCAATTATTGACAAGCAATTTAAGAAACTAAAAAATAAATGGCTGAATAGTTAATTACTCATTCCTATTGAAAATCTTATAGGAAAACATTAATATACATTTTATGTATAAAGTTTTAGCTTTTGCCGGTTCCCTAAGAAAAGACTCTATAAATAAAAAGTTGTTAAATGCTTTAAAGGCTAATGCTCCTGAAAATTTAGAGATAGAGATTTTTGATATTGCCAATATCCCTTTGTATAATAGTGATACAGAAGCAGAGAATTTTCCAGAAGTTGTTAAACAATTAAAGGAAAAGATAACTGCTGCAGATGGGGTTTTAATTGTTACCCCGGAATATAATTGGTCTGTTCCAGGAGTGGTTAAAAATGTCATTGATTGGGCCTCACGTCCTTATGGTCAGAGTGTCTGGGGTAAAAAGTGTCTGGCTATTACTGGTGCAACTAGTGGTTGGCAAGGGACAGTCAGGTCACAAACAATGCTAAAGAGTATTCTGCAAATGATGGGTGCTTATGTAATGCCTGAGCCTGAATTATTAGTCTCTCATTTTGACGATAATTTTGATAGGGAGGGGAATCCTAATCAGGAAACAGCTCAAAAATTAACTGAATTCATGGCAGGAATTTCTGATTGGATCAGTCATTTTAAACGCTAGTTTTAGCTAGTTACACTTTCCTTACACCCTGCTAATTGGCTTCTTAAATTTATATGGTTGACAGCTTCAGTTAAGGTATGATAATCTACTCATAATTAAATAGAGTCAAGGTAAGTGTACATGAAATGTGTATGCTTACTTTTTTTGACGTTTTAAGAAAACTACCTTCTTATGCAGAGAGCAGTAGCCGAAAACACAATTAATGGGAGAATGTATTGGGGGAATACTCCTAAACCACTTCAACAACTTGATTTAACCAGACTGCAAAAAACTTCCTATGATAAATT
Source organism: bacterium (assembly GCA_027364775.1). Lineage (GTDB taxonomy): Bacteria > Patescibacteriota > Microgenomatia > Daviesbacterales > UBA10151 > DAHXOS01. The sequence goes on along the minus strand of DAHXOS010000076.1, from coordinate 15,118 downwards.
CTTAACCGAAGGTATTGGTGAACTGATCCAAGAGATTAACCCGGTTCTAGATTTTACCGGTAAAAACTGGCAGTTGGAATTTGGTGAGTACTTTTTTGGTGAACCAAGATTAGCACCGGAGGTGTGTATTGTTAAAGGTTTATCTTATGATGCACCTTTAAGAGTAAAAGTTACTTTAACTAATTTACAAAACGGTCAGCAATATAAACAAGAAGCATTTTTAGGTGATATTCCTCAAATGACCGAAAAAGGCACCTTTATTATTAACGGTGTCGAAAGAGTAATAATCAACCAAATCGTCCGCTCGCCGGGCGTTTTTTTTAGTGCGAGTGAAGATCCGGTAACCGGTAGGAGACTTTATGGAGCAGAGTTAAGGCCTTCTCATGGTTCATGGCTTGAATTTTCAGTTTCCAGATCAGATGTTTTAACAGTCAAGATTGATAGAAAAAGAAAATTTGCAGCCACAACCTTACTCAGAGCTTTAGGTTTTACTGAAGAGGAAATTAGGGAACAGTTTAAAGAGGTAGACCGTGATCCTGACCATAATTATTTAGAATCAACTTTTGCTAAAGATACAACTTCCGATCAAAACGAAGCTTTAATGGAAATCTTTAGGAAGATGAGACCGGGAGACCCGGTAGTTTTGGACACTGCAAAATCATTACTTGAGAATATGTTCTTTAATGGCAGAAGATACAATTTGACTAGGGTCGGTAGATTTAAAATTAACAAAAGATTAGGTTTGGATACCCCAAACACCCCTCAAAATTGGACTTTAACTAAAGAGGATATTCTTGCTACCTTAAAATATTTAATTAACTTGGCTAATGGTTATGGTAAGGTTGATGATATTGACCATTTGGCAAACAGACGAGTCAGAATGGTGGGAGAACTTGTTGCAACTAACGCTTTTTGGATAGGACTTCAAAGACTTGAAAGGGTGATTAAAGAAAGAATGTCACTGCTTTCACTTGATCAGGAGATTACAGCAGCAGGTTTAGTTAATGCCAGACCGGTGATTGCTGCAATTAATGAATTTTTTAGATCATCTCAGCTGTCTCAGATTTTAGATCAAACTAATCCCTTATCTGAGGTTGACCATTTAAGAAGACTATCTGTTACCGGCGCCGGTGGTATTTCTAGGGACAGAGCATCGTTCTCTATCCGTGACATTAACCATTCCCAATACGGAAGAATTGATCCAATTAGATCTCCTGAGGGCCAAAATATCGGTTTAGTCACATACCTGGCTTTATATGCCAGAATCAACGAATATGGATTTTTAGAGACACCTTATAGAAAAGTAGTTGTAGAAGGCGGTAAACCTAAAGTTACCGATAATATTATCTATCTTTCAGCCGATGATGAGGAAGACACTTATATTACCGAAGCTACTGTTGAGATTGATGAAAAAGGCTACATCATCCAGAAAAGAATTCCGGTGAGATACCAGGGAAGTTTCTTTGAGGCTGATTCAAAACTTGTTTCTTTAATTGATGTTGCGCCACAGCAAATTGTTGGTACCAGCGCTTCTTTAATCCCATTTTTGGCACACGATGATGCTAACCGGGCTTTGATGGGTACCCATATGCAGTGTCAGGCAGTACCTCTTTTATTACCAGAAGCTCCAATTATTGGAACAGGTATGGAAAAAATTATTGCTGATAATATGGCTAGAACAGTTAGGGCTCCGTTTGATGGTGAAATTTCTTACGTTGATGGAGATAAGGTTGTTTTAAGTGGTAAAAACGATAAATTTGAATATAAGATTCAAAAATTTGTCAATTCTCCCTCAATGACTTCTTACTCTCAAAAACCGGCCGTAACTTTAGGTCAAAAGGTTAAAGAGGGAGACCTTTTAGTGGAAGGTACCTCATCTGATAAGGGAGAACTAGCTTTGGGTAGAAACTTGCTGATTGCTTATATGTCTTATGACGGTTTGGGATATGAAGACGCTATTGTTATTAACGATAAATTAGTTAAAGAGGATGTTTTATCTTCAATTCATATCGAAGAGTACTCAACTGATGTTGTGGAAACAAAATTAGGTCCGGATGAAGTGACAGCAGATATTCCAAATGTCTCAGAAGAAAATTTAGCCAATCTTGATGATCGGGGTATTGTTAGAATCGGTGCAGAGGTTGGACCTGGTGACATTTTAGTTGGTAAAGTTCAGCCAAAAGGTGAAACCGAGTTGACTGCAGAGGAAAGATTATTACGTGCAATCTTTGGTGAAAAAGCTAAAGAAGTTAGAGATACATCTTTAAGGATGCCACACGGTGAGAGAGGAACAGTAATTGGAATTGATATTTTATCCCGTGAGGCAGGTGATGATCTGGGTCCGGGGATATTACAAAGAATTAAAGTTAAAGTTGCTCAGCTGCGCAAGATTACTGCCGGTGATAAATTAGCCGGTAGACATGGCAATAAAGGTGTTATTTCAAAGATTGTCCCATCTTATGACATGCCACATTTAGAAGATGGAACACCGGTTGATATCATTATTTCTTCAGTGACAGTTTTGTCCCGTATGAATTTGGGACAACTATTGGAAGCACATCTAGGCTTGGCAGCTAAAAAATTAGGCTATAAAGTTGCAACTCCGGTGTTTGAAAAAATTCCGGAAGATACCTTTTTTGAACAACTCAAAAAAGCTAATTTACCAGTTACCGGTAAATCAAAATTAATTGATGGTAGAACTGGTGAACCTTTTGCTCAAGACGTGGTTGTTGGTATTGCCTACTATTTAAAGCTGATCCACATGGTTGAAGATAAGACTCATGCCAGATCAACTGGTCCTTACTCACTTGTAACCCAACAACCTTTGGGTGGTAAAGCTCAAATGGGAGGTCAAAGACTAGGAGAGATGGAAGTTTGGGCGCTTGAGGCATATGGAGCTGCTAATATTCTTCAGGAGATGTTAACTCTAAAGTCTGATGATGTGGTTGGACGAGCTAAGGCTTTTGAAGCAATCATTAAAGGAACAGAAATTCCACAAGCTTTAATTCCTGAATCATTTAAGGTTTTGGGTAAAGAATTACAATCGCTAGGATTATCTGTTGATCCTCAAAATGTTCAGGTTGCAGAGGAAAATACAACTGCTGTAACTGCAGCTGATGAGAAGCAAATAGATGAAACCTCAGAAGAAGTAGCAGAGTTTAAAGAGGTACTAAATGTAAATAGCATAGGCAGTGAGGAAGAACTCACAGCAGCTGAGGGGCCAATGGAAATAGTTGACGCTTCCCCTGAAGAAGGGGATAATATGCCGGAAGAGACGCAAGCTGATATGGCAGCTATCATGGCAGAATCTGGTCAGACTGAAGGAGAAGAGGAGTAATATGGATTTAGTAGATTTTGAAAGCTTAAAAGTATCAATTGCATCGCCAGAGGTAATCAGGGGTTGGTCTTTTGGTGAAGTCACCAAACCAGAGACTATCAATTACAGAACCTTAAAGGCCGAAAAAGACGGTCTATTCTCTGAAAATATTTTTGGTCCCACCAAAGATTATGAATGTTATTGCGGTAAATATAAGAGAATCAGATACCGGGGGGTAATTTGTGATAAATGTGGCGTTGAAGTTACTCAATCAAAGGTTAGACGCGAGAGAATGGGCCATATTTTGCTAGCTACTCCAGTTGCTCATATCTGGTTTGTTAAAGGTGCTCCTTCAAAACTTTCTTTGGTGCTGGATTTAACCATGAAGAATCTAGAAGCAGTTATTTATTTTGCTTCATACTTGGTAATTGATGTTAACTCAGATGGAAAAACTAAAGCTTTGGAAGATTTGCAGAAGCAATTGGAAGAAAAACAAGCTCAATCAAAAGAGAATCTAGATAAAGCAATAGCTGAGACTGAAAAAGAGTTAGATAAAACAGTTGTTGAGATTAAGAAAAAAGCAAAAGGCGGAGACGTTGAGTTACAAGTCCAAGATTTACAACTTCAACATAGACAAAATGCTGCTAAATTAAGAGAAGCAAATGCAACTGAGTTAAGGCATTTGGAAGAGATTTATAAAACAATCTCTGATTTAGTTAAATCTATAGTCCCAAATAGAATCTTATCTGAGGATGAGTATTACAAATTAGAAGAATATGGTGTTGCAGACTTTTTGACAGTGGGAATGGGGGCAGAAGCTTTGCTTGAGGTTCTAAAGAAGATTGATTTAGATAAGTTAGCTGCAACCTTAAGGGATGAAGTGGCTAAATCATCCGGCCAAAGACACGTTAAAGCCACTAAGAGGTTAAGACTGGTTGAAGGAATGAGAATCTCTAAAACCAGCCCTTCATGGATGGTGCTGTCTGTTTTGCCGGTATTACCTCCTGATTTGCGTCCGATGGTTCAGCTTCCCGGTGGCCGTTTTGCAACCTCAGATTTAAACGACCTTTACAGAAGAGTGATTAACAGAAACAACCGTCTTAAAAGATTAATTGAGCTTGGTGCTCCGGAAATTATCTTAAGAAATGAAAAAAGAATGTTGCAGGAAGCTGTTGATTCCTTAATTGATACCAATATGAAGACCACTAGAAGGGTTGGTGCCGGATCACACCAGCTAAGATCACTTTCCGATATGTTAAGAGGAAAACAAGGGAGATTTAGACAAAACTTACTTGGTAAAAGAGTTGATTACTCCGGAAGGTCGGTTATTATTGTTGGTCCAAAATTAAAGCTTCACCAAGTTGGTTTGCCAAAAGAGATGGCTTTAGAAATGTTTAAACCGTTCGTATTAAGGGAGTTAATTTCCCGCGGTATTGCCTCAAACGTTAAAGGAGCTAAAAATATTTTAGAGTTTAGACCACCAGAAGTTTGGGATATTTTAGAAGAAGTCATCCGTGACCATCCGGTATTAATTAACCGTGCTCCTACTCTTCATAGATTAGGTATTCAGGCATTTTACCCAATCTTAATTGACGGAAATGCAATTCAGATACATCCTTGTATTTGTGCCGGATTTAACGCCGACTTTGATGGAGACCAAATGGCTGTGCATGTTCCATTATCTGAAAAAGCCATTAAAGAAGCTAAAGAGTTAATGATGGCTAAAAATAATATTTTAAAGCCATCCGATTCATCTCCTGTTAACGTTCCTAACCGGGAAATGGCTTTGGGTTCGTATTTTGCAACTTCAATTGATAAAAGATTTGAAACAACAGATAAAGTTTTTGATAAAGAGGAAGCTTTGCTGGCTTACCAAACCAATAAATTAGATTTAAGGCAGCCAATCAAATGTTTGATTAACGGACAAATAATCGAGACCACAGTGGGAAGAATTTTATTCAATAAGTCTTTACCGGAAGAAATGCAGTTTATTAATGAGACTTTAAATGCAGCAGGAATTAGAAAAATTGTGATGAATGCATTTAAGAAATTTGATAAAACACAGGTTGAAGAAATTATCGACGCGGTTAAAGAATTCGGCTTCTGGGGTGCAACCACCTCCGGTTTATCCTTGGCTATTTCTGATACCAAGACAATCCCGGAAAAGAAAGAATTAATTGCAGCCGGTGATAAAGAAATTGCTGAGATTGAATCAAACTTAATGAAAGGACTCATTACTAATGAAGAAAAAAGAGCCTTAGCTCAAGAAGTTTGGACTAGAGTAGGTGAGGATATTGCTAGAAAAACTTTTGCCTCAATTGATGCGGAAAACCCAATCCAGATTATTATTCAATCCGGAGGTGCTAGAGCCACTATAGAACAAATTAAACAGGTTGCCGGTATGAGAGGTTTTTCGGTTGATCCTACAGGTAAAATCGTTGAGTTACCAACCAAGTCTAACTATCGCGAAGGATTAGGAGTATTTGAATACTTTACTTCTTGTAGAGGTGCCAGAAAAGGTGTTGCAGATAAAGCTTTAAAAACAGCAGATGCAGGTTATTTAACCCGGAGATTAGTAGATGTATCTCACGATGTAATTATCAGAGTTGTAGATTGTGGTACTAAGAACGGTTTAACCCTACCGGTTACCCATGAAGTGGCTTCAGGTAATAACACCAGATTCTTAGGCCGGATGGTCATAGGAAAAGTTACAGACCAAAAAACTAAAAAAGTTATCCTAGAAGATGGTCAATATATTGAAGAGGCTCAACTCCAAGCTTTATTTGAGTCAGATGTTGAGGAATTACTGGTTAGATCACCTTTAACTTGTGAAGCTAGAGTTGGGGTTTGTGCAGCTTGTTATGGTCTTGATCTTTCTTCCAGACAACCTATCCAAATGGGTACACCGGTTGGAGTAGTTGCAGCTCAAGCTATCGGAGAACCAGGTACACAACTTACAATGCGTACCTTCCACTCTGGAGGAGTTGTCGGTGTCGATATTACCCAAGGTTTGCCTCGTGTTGAGGAGCTATTTGAAGCCCGAATACCAAAACAGTCAAGCCCAATTGCCGAGATTGCCGGTAAAGTTACTATTGTTGAAAATGACGGAGTTAGAATGGTTAGAGTTAGAACTACTTCTAAGCCACATGAAGAGAGAGAATATATAATTCCAGCATCATCCGACCTATTAGTTGAGGATGGGGAATTGGTTGCAGCCGGTACACAACTTGCATCGGGACACCTTGATATTAATGAAGTTCTCCGCGTTAAAGGTTTAAGAGAAGCTCAGAAGTATATCGTTGATGAAGCTAGGAAAGTTTATGAGTCCCAAGGCGTACCTATCAATGAGAAACATTTTGAGGTGATTGTGCGTAAAATGTCTGATAAAGTCAGAATTGAATCTCAGGGTGACACCATCATGTTACCGGGAGAGATTGTTGATAGGTCCAGATTTGATGAAGAAAACAGAAGAGTTTTGGCCGAGGGTGGAGAAGTTGCTACAGCAGGAGTAATTATTTTGGGTATCACCAGAGCATCTTTGCAAACTGAGAGTTTCTTATCAGCTGCTTCCTTCCAGGAAACTACAACTGTTTTGGCTGATGCTGCAGCTCAGGGAAAAGTCGACCGCTTGCTTGGACTTAAAGAAAATGTTATTATTGGCCGGTTAATTCCTACCAGTCCTGAAAGAGCTAAATTAGATTAACTTTTAAGGCGGGAGTAATTATTGCTTAAGCAATAGTGAAGATGGAGTTTAGATATTTACTCTAAATTCTTCATTTATTGCTTCAACTAAAGAAAGGTAAAAGAAAAAAAGTGCCAACTATAAGCAGAGCTTGTATTAGGCATAAATTATTAAGAGGACTAAATTAAAGTATGCCTACTATAAACCAATTAGTCAGAAAAGGTAGAGGTTCAAAGAATAAAAAAATCAGGGCAACAGCGCTGAGACGATCTTTTAATGCCAAAGATAGAAGATACCTAACAACTTTTAATCCTCAAAAAAGAGGGGTTGTGACTTTAGTTAAAACTATGACTCCTAAAAAACCAAATTCAGCTTTGCGAAAAGTTGCCAGAGTGAGATTATCTAACAGAATGGAAGTTACAGCTTATATTCAAGGAGAGGGTCATGATTTGGCAGAACACGGTATAGTAATGGTTAGAGGTGGAAGGGTTAAAGATTTAGTGGGAGTTAAATATCATTTAGTCAGAGGTAAATTAGATTTAGCAGGAGTGCAAGGTAGAAAAACTTCCAGATCAAGATATGGAACCAAAAAACAAGGAGGAGGCAAAGCAGCTACTGCATAGCTGAGAAAGTAAAAACTTAAAAGGTAAAAATAAAAATTTTTACTTAATACTTTTTACTTTGAATTTATTATGAGAGGACAAAGAGCACCAAAAAGGAATCTATTACCTGATCCAATCTATAATTCAAGATTGCTTTCCAGGTTTATTAATAAAGTCATGTTTGATGGCAAAAAATCTATTGCTCAGGCTCAGGTTTATAAGGCCATGGAGGAGATTGAGAAAAAAGGTAAAAATCCACTTTCTGTTTTTGAAGCTGCTATTGCAAATGTGGCTCCTAAAATGGAAGTTAGACCAAGAAGAGTTGGCGGAGCATCTTACCAGGTCCCTACAGAGGTCAGGGGAGATAGAAAAGAAGCATTAGCAATCCGATGGATTATTACAGCTGCTAGGGGTAAATCAAATGAGTCACTCCGTGCCTCTTCTGCTGCGCAGAATAAAGATTTTTATAAATTTTCTCATAAATTAGCTGTAGAGTTAATGGCAGCTGCAGAAAATACCGGTTCTGCTATTAAGAAGAAAGAAGATACATTAAGAATGGCAGAAGCCAATAAGGCTTTTGCTCATTTCAGATGGTAGAACCCTCTTCATTCGCTTCAAGCCTTGTCTTCGTCAGCTGACGAACGTAAGGCATTTACCCACTTCCGTTGGTAATATCCTCAAGCTTTGTCCTTTTTAGATGTTAACCTTAGCAATTTACTAACTTTAATTTTTGATTAATTTATCTTTAATGCTCTTATCTTTCCCTTACTAAATTTTGCTTCAGAACTTATTTTTTCACGCTATTATTTAGGCAATTAATAAATTCCCTATGATAAAACCATTACTTTCATTTGTTATCGCTACGCTAATTGTTTTATCTGGGTTAACCGTTCCAAAAATAGTGTCCGCCCAAAATTTAAATAATTCTTATCAACCAACGCTAGGCAATATAAATAGCAATTCTAGAAATGATATCTTTGGCAATACCTCAACAATAGATCCGGCAGATGTCTGGGATATGAACCCGCTCTGGGTATTACCGCTATTTTTAATTCCTGTAGCGTATTGGTATCTCTATAAAAGAACTAAAGAAGAAGAGGAAGATAAGACTTTAGGTTATGGCTCTGGTTATTCAGCATCCCGGTATCAAGCCTACCACCATGATCTTAGACAAGACTACACGCCTGATAATGAATATAATGAGCAATTAGAGGATATAACTAGCTGGTATTCAAAAAAAGAAACAGAAAAACCTATATCTAATGCTCCAAAGTTAGTTCCATAAATTTATTATTCTTGCACTTTTTTACGGCCAAAACAGTAAAGAAAAAAGTATAATAATTTGTATGAAGTGGAATATTGTTTTTTTGGTTGATCAGAACCCCCTTAATAAAGTTATTTTTTTAAAAAGAGCTGCCAATAAAACCTTTGCAGCTAATTTTTATACCGGAGTTGGAGGTAAGGTAGAGGAAGGAGAAGAGCTACTTAAATCTACTTACAGGGAACTAAAAGAAGAAACTGGATTGGAAGGAATTGAGCTTAAAGAATTTGCCCGGGCAATAATCTTAAATGCTAATGAGTCACTACATTATTTTTGGGGGATATATCAGGCTAACTCTTTGCCTAAAAGTGATGATGGAGTTTTAGAATGGGTAAGCAAAGACAACCTTTTAGCTAAAAAAATAATTCCTTCTACTGTTAAAGTGGTAGAGGAATGGAAAAAAAGAGATTTTAGCTTGATTGATTTATTTACTGTTTACTTAACTGAAATAAGAACTGAAAAGACAGTGAAAAAAGTAAAGTTAGTAAGAATAACTTCAGGTCTTAAGGAATGCTAGAAGCTGCAGGGCTACGGAGAGTACTTGGTGAAGGAGATATTCTTAGCGTGCTATTACCAACAGAGGGTGAGGTAGAGACATCTGGACTGGGAGAAGAGCTGGGTTCTGTTGATTGAGCAGGTGAAGTATCATTTTGGCTAGTGGAGGTTGTAGGATTAGGAGAAGTCTCATTATTACTCCTAAATAAACCCCTACTTAATAGAAATCCTATGATTAAAACGAAAAGAATTATTCCTATAATGACTGATAAACTATTTCTACCCATAGTTAATGATTATATTAGTTATACCAGATAAGTATCAGATTAAGAGTGGGTAATAATTTTGCAAGAGATAATTTGACTTATTAATCTCAATGAGCTAATATTTACACCTAATTCCCAATTGCTTTTGGGATTCATTTTTTGACCAAAAACTATAAATATGGACAAGCTAAGACAGGAAAAGATAAAAATGTGGCAGGAAAAACTTACAATTCTTGAAAAAGAGTTAGAGGAGATAATGGTCAAAAAAGGTGAGGCTGCTAAAGAGGGAGATTTAAGAGAAAATGCAGCTTATCAGATGGCAGCTGAAGATGCAGATACCTGGAGAGCCAGAATTGCAGATGTAAAAAAGATTATTTCTGATTTGGAAGAAGGAAAGGGTGTTGTACAGCAGGCTTAATTTATGGCTACTCCCACAAAAACAAAAAGAGATTTTCCTCTAGACCGTATCCGTAATATGGGTATTATTGCCCATATTGATGCTGGGAAAACTACTACCACCGAAAGAATTTTATTTTACACCGGTAGAACCTATAAAATTGGTGATATTGATGAGGGTACAACCACTACAGACTGGATGGAGCAGGAAAAAGAAAGAGGAATTACGATTGTTTCTGCAGCTATTACTACCTTTTGGACCCCAAAGTCCGGTCCTTTTGCAGATCAGGAAATGAGAATTAACTTAATTGATACTCCGGGACACGTTGATTTTACGGTTGAAGTAGAGAGATCTTTAAGAGTTTTGGATGGGGGAGTTATTGTGTTAGATAGTGCCTCCGGTGTTCAATCTCAAACCGAAACCGTCTGGAGACAGGCAGATAAATACGGTGTACCGTTAATTGCCTTCTCAAATAAGATGGATGTTGTTGGTGCTGACTTTTTAGGCACAATTCAATCAGCCAGGGATAGGCTCGGAGCTAATGCTATTGCCTATAATTTACCAATTGGAGCTGAAAATACCTTTAGAGGGGTTGTAGACTTACTGACTCAAAAAGCATTAGTTTGGTTAGGGGATGAAACAGGAGCTAAGTTCGTGGAAGAAGAAATTCCTGCTGATATGGTTGAGGCTGTTAAACTTCATAGGGATAAATTAATTGAGGAGATTTGTGGAACAGATGAAGTTTTGATGGAAAGATTTTTTAATGGAGAAGAGATAGAAGTTGATGAACTTAAAAAGGCTTTAAGGAAAGCAATTATATCTAAGAAAATTGTACCGGTTATGGCAGGATCCTCACTTAGAAATAAAGGTGTGCAACCTATGCTTGATGCAGTGATTGAATATTTACCATCCCCTTTAGATATTCCAGCTTTAACAGGTAAAGACCCAAGAACAGAGGAACCAAAATCATTTGAAAATACTAAAGATGCTCCTTTAGGTGCTTTAGCCTTTAAGATTCAGGTAGATCCACACGTTGGAAGGTTAACTTATATCAGAGTTTATTCCGGTACTTTAAAGAGTGGTTCTTATATTTACAACTCTACCAAGGGTATTAAGGAACGGGTTGGGCGAGTCTTACTGATGCATGCTAATGAAAGAGAAGAGATTGATGAAGCTTATGCAGGAGAGATTATCGCTGTTGTAGGATTAAAAGACACAGTAACCGGGGATACATTATGTGATGAGTCTAATCTAATTCAATTAGAATCCATTAACTTTGCCGAGCCGGTTATCTCTTTAGCTATCGAACCTAAAACAAAATCAGATCAAGAAAAGCTTGCTGTAGCGCTCCAAAGGTTAGCAGAGGAAGACCCAACCTTTAGAGTAAAATCTAACCCTGAAACCGGTCAAACTATTATCTCCGGTATGGGTGAACTTCATTTAGAAATTATCGTTGACCGAATGAAAAGAGAATTTAAGGTTGATGCTAATGTTGGCCAACCACAAGTAGCTTACAGAGAGACAATTACCCAAATAGCAAACGGTGAAGGTAAATATATTAAGCAATCTGGAGGTCGTGGTAATTATGGACATTGTCTAATCAGAATTGAACCTTTGCCAAGAGGCTTAGGTAGAGAGTTTAAGTCAGAGATAGTTGGAGGAGCAATCCCTAGAGAATATATCCCGGCTATAGAAAAAGGAGTGATAGAAAAAGAAGATACCGGGGTGTTGGCAGGTTATCCCTTAACAGACCTTAAAGTTACAGTTTACGACGGTTCTTATCATGAAGTAGATTCAAACGAAATGGCCTTTAAGATTGCAGGTTCATTTGCCATATCTGATGCAGCTCCTAAAGCCGGAGTAGTCTTACTAGAGCCTATTATGAAAGTAGAAGTTTCCAGCCCTGATGAATTTATGGGTGATTTAATTGGGGATTTATCATCTAAAAGAGCTCAAATTCAAGGAACAGAGAAGCGTGGTAATGCCACAATTATTAATGCTTTAGTACCTTTGGCAGAGCTAGGAGGTTATATTACAACAATTAGATCTATGTCTCAGGGTAGAGCCACTGCTTATATCGAACCATCCCATTATGAGGAAGTACCTTCAAATATTACTCAAAAGGTTATAGCAGCCTCAGGCTTTACCGGTAGAGTAGAATCTTAATTGACCAATATCTTATCTAATCTTCATTAAAGATCAAATAACCGGAGCCTGAAGAGGATTAAGGCGTTAATTTTCCCTCTTGCGTAGGCTCTAATTTTTGTGTATATTACATAAGTAATCAGCTTTAATAGCTGGTTTTTAATGGTTTAAAATTGCACTGTTGCAATTTCAGATAAAAATCATTAAAATTGTTAAAGTTTAAAAAATAATATGGCAACATTTGATAGATCAAAACCACACGTAAACGTCGGTACCATGGGTCACGTTGACCATGGAAAAACCACTTTAACTTCTGCTATTACTAAAGTTTTAGCAGACAAAGGTCAAGCTGAATTTAGAGCTTATGAGCAAATTGACGGTGCTCCTGAAGAAAAAGCCCGTGGTATTACCATTAAAATCTCTCACCAAGAATACGAAACTGCTAAAAGACACTATGCTCATATCGACATGCCTGGTCACGCAGACTACATCAAGAATATGATAACAGGTGCAGCTCAAACTGACGGTGCTATCTTGGTGGTTTCTGCTCCGGATGGTCCAATGCCTCAAACCAGAGAACACTTATTATTGGCTCGCCAGGTTGGTGTTCCGGCAATTGTTGTCTATCTTAATAAATGTGATATGGTTGATGATGCAGAATTACTTGATTTAGTAGAAGAAGAAGTTAGAGATTTACTTAAAAAATACGAATATGATCCAAACTCTCCTATTATCAGAGGATCAGCTAGAAAAGCTTTGGAAGGTGACCCAGAAGCAGTAGCTTCAATTGAGAAATTAATGGAAGCTGTTGATGAATGGATTCCAACCCCAGTTCGTGAAAAAGATAAACCGTTCTTAATGGCTGTTGAGGATGTCTTCTCAATTAAAGGCCGGGGAACAGTTGTAACAGGAAGAATAGAAAGAGGAGTTGTGAAGGTTAATGAAGAGATTGAAATTGTAGGTATTAGACCAACCAAAAAATCAGTAGTTACCGGAGTTGAGATGTTTCATAAACAATTAGATCAGGGAGAAGCCGGAGACAATGCTGGTATCTTACTTCGCGGTGTTGAAAAAGATGATGTTGAGAGAGGTCAAGTATTAGCTAAACCTGGGAGTATTACCCCTCATTCTGAATTTGGAGCTGAAATTTATGTTCTTTCCAAAGAAGAAGGTGGAAGACATACACCGTTCTTTAAAGGTTACAGACCACAATTTTACATCAGAACTACAGATGTAACAGGTGAAGTCCAACTTCCTGAAGGTGTTGAGATGGCTATGCCTGGAGACTCAGTTAAGATTACAGCAAAACTTATTACACCAGTTGCTATGGAAGAAGGCTTGAGATTTGCTATCCGAGAGGGTGGTAAGACAGTTGGAGCCGGAGTAATTACTAAAATTATTGCCTAACAACTGCTATCCTGAACCTAGGGTTTCAGGATCTAAAGAGCCCATTAGTGGCTCTTTTTTTGTGACTAGGGTATAATTATCGCACATTAACAGAGGAAAAGGATAAACAAAAATATGGCTAAAGGACGTATAAGAGTTAGATTAAAAGCATATGATCACCGGGTCTTAGACTCAACTTGTGAGCAGTTATTAGATACTGCTTTACGCACCGGTGCCAAAATTGTTGGTCCTGTGCCTCTACCAACCAAAAGATCCACTATTACCGTTATCCGTTCTCCTTTTGTAGAAAAGAATATTCAGGAAGCATTTGAAATTAAAGTTCACAAAAGAGTAATTGATATAGTAGAGCCTACGGATAAGACAATAGATGCTCTTATGCACCTTGAATTACCTGCAGGAGTGGATATAGAAGTAAAAATGTAGTTTACTTGCTGTGACATCTTTCCTTGTTGTTTCAAAAACGTAAAATCATTGATGTTTCCGATTCTTTCGCATATTCAAGCTAAACAGATTTTAGAAGCTATTAAAAAAGATCAAACCGAGGTTATTTCTTCGTTAGATTTAAATAAAACTCAAACAAAATTAAATCTTTATAAAAACGAAGCTGTTTTAGAAAATGGCAGAGTCTTAAGCTTAAGTGAACTTAAAAAAATTGCCAAAAAAGACAATAAGTGTTTTTTAATAAAAGATGATGGAATAGAGGCAGTAACAGTTTTTTCTGAAAAAACAAAGTGGGTTAGGACTTTGTTGCCTACTCAATTTGCTCCAACCACTTTAGTTTCTGGTATTTTAATGCACAGAATAAAAAATACTAACCCAATTTTAGATTCTAAATCCAAAATTAATATTTTTAAATCTCTAAATGGTAAAAATTTTTTAGATACCTCTATGGGTTTAGGTTATACAGCAATTGAAGCTTATAAAAAGGGAGCGCAAGTCACAACTGTAGAGATTGATCCTGCTGCTTTAGATGTAGCAAAAGTAAATCCCTGGTCAGAAGAGCTTTTTAATAGTGAGATCAAAATAATAATAGGTGATATTTTGGAAGAGATAAAAAAGTTTGGGGATGGTCAGTTTGAGGCTATTTTGCATGACCAACCGACTTTTAAGCTGGCTGGGGAGCTATATTCTGAGGATTTTTATAGACAGCTTTTTCGAGTCTTAAGATCAGGCGGACAGTTATTCCATTACATTGGAGATCCAAATAGCGAACACGGCAGCATGGTAACAAAAGGTGTAATCCAAAGGTTAAAAGCAGTAGGCTTTAAAGAAATTATTTCTCACCCTGAAGAATTTGGTGTAACAGCGATTAAATAAAAACAAACTGAAGAATAAGTAACCCCCTAGCTGAAAAAGTTATGATACATTTGAGACAGTAACTACAATTGCCAAGTGATTTTAACAAATTAATTTACACACTTCCTAAGTTTAGTAGAAAAGATTACATTTCCTTCATGAGAACTGTAGATAATGTTTTAGGTTTTGAC
>DAHXOS010000043.1 GCA_027364775.1 bacterium | reverse complement strand
AAACGCTCATTTATTGAAATAATTCCAAGAGAGGGTGTAGCAGTTATATCTAAAGCTAAGTTTATTAAGGCAACAAAGGCTAAAGGTGTAACTATTAACAACTGATAAAATTGCACAATATAAAGACCTAAAAACTTAATTTTGGAGATATACCTAAAGTGATAAAAAATAACAGCTGAAAAATTAATTAAAGCTATTATTGCAATCCAAAACATAAATATAGCATAACAAATTAAGCCTAATTCTGGTAGAATTCAACCATGTCAAAAAGACTTGTTTTAATTGATGGAAATGCGCTTTTACATAGGGCTTATCATGCTACGCCACCTTTAACTACTTCAAAGGGAGAATTAATTAATGCAGCTTATGGATTTACTGCGATGTTGCTTAGATCAATTAATGATCTAAAGCCTGATTTTATAGCTATAGCTTGGGATGAAAAAGGGCCAACTTTCAGACATCAGGAATATACCCAATATAAGGCTACTAGAGGACCTGCGGATGATGGACTCTCTTCACAATACTTAAGAGTTCATGAAATAGTTGATGTATTAAATATTCCTGAGTTTTCATTATCAGGCTATGAAGCAGATGATTTAATAGGTACTTTAACCAAACAGGCTAAAAGAGAAAAAGGTTTGGAAATAATAATTTTGACAGGGGACCGGGATATCATGCAGGTGATAGATAAAAATGTAAAAGTCTTAATGCCTAAAAAAACTTTAAGCGATGTTGGACTTTATGGCATAGAGGAGTTTAAACAGAGATTTGGATTTGACCCAATCCAATTAATTGAATATAAAGCCTTGGCAGGGGATCAATCAGATAATATCCCGGGAGTTTTAGGAATTGGTCAGGTTACAGCAACCAAATTAATTAAAGATTTTGGAAATATTGAGAAGATATATTTACCTAAAAATTTAAAAACCTTGCCGGAGAGGATGCAGAAACTTTTAGCAGAAGGTGCAGAATCTGCAGTAATGAGCAAAAAGCTAGCCACCTTAGATCTGGAAGCTCCAATTAAGTTAGAGTTAGAAAAATGTGTAGTACATGATTATGAAAGGGAAAAAGCCAAAAGCTTATTTGAGGAATTAGAATTTAAAAGCCTTATTTCCAGATTACCAGGTGAAGATATTCTAAATGATGATGGAGAAAAAAATTCAAAACCTGCATCTATAACTCAAAACCAACAAACTACAGAATTAGACTTAGCAGTCTCAAAAATATTAGAAAAAATGACAAAAAATGGGATTAAAGTTGACTTAAGTTTTTTAGAAAAATTAGGCCAAGATTTAAAAGAAAAATTAAAAAAATTAGAAGAAGAGATTTATAAAAATGTTGGACATGAATTTAATATTAATTCCCCAAAGCAGTTAGGAGATATTCTTTTTGACGAACTGCATTTGCCTGTTGTTAGGAAAACAAAAACAGGTAGGTCTACAGATGAGGCAACTTTAAGAGAGTTAACGAATGCTCATCCTGTTATTCCTTGTCTTTTGGAGTACCGTCAGTTGTTTAAATTAATTTCTACATATATTGATGCGCTGCCAAAGTATGCAGATAAGGATTCCAGAATTCATTCAACTTTCAATGTGGAGGGAGCTGCGACTGGGAGGCTGTCTTCCCAAGACCCAAATTTACAGAATATCCCAATTAAAGGAAATTTAGGTGGAGAGATAAGAAAAGCTTTTATTGCAGATAAAGGAAAAGTGTTATTGGGAGTTGATTATTCCCAGATAGAACTTAGAATTATGGCTCATTTGGCAGATGATCCAGGATTAAAAAAAGCCTTTAATGAAAATTTGGATATTCATGCTGCTACTGCAGCTAAGATATTTAAGGTACCTGTTGAACAAATTAATAAACAACAAAGGATGATCGGTAAAACTATGAATTTTGCAACTCTTTATGGTCAAGGTTCCAGGGCTTTATCTCAACAATTAGGAATAGATGCAGCTTTGGCAAAAGCCTATATAGAAGAATATTTTTCACAGTTCCCAAAGGTCAGAGAATGGAAAGAAAGGATATTAGACCAGGCGTATAAATTGGGATATGTTGAAACAATATGGGGAAGGAAGCGGTATATGCCGGAACTTCAATCAGGTAATAAAATGCTGCAATCGGCAGGAGAAAGGGCAGCTGTTAATCATCCAGTTCAAGGGACCTCTGCAGATATGATTAAAAAAGCGATGGTCGAGATAGATAAAGAATTAAGTAAAAAGGAAAATGGTAAAAGTCAAAACTGTTTGATGGTTTTGCAAGTACATGATGAGCTTTTATTTGAATGTGACCCAAAAGATTTAAAAAAACTTGCAAAAATAGTTTGTGACAAAATGGAAAATGCTTTACAACTTTCAGTACCGGTCAAGGTTGAATTAAAAACAGGACCTAATTGGGGAGAGATGCAAGGACTACTTAATTAAATCACTAATTTTTTAACTTGTCTGGTCTCGGTGGTAAAAGTAATAAATTTTGTAGCTTCTAAAATATAAAAAATTATCCAAACAAAAATTGGTACAAATAGTCCAAGTAAGGATAAAAAAGAGTTTAAAGTTAATAAAAGCAAGAGCGTGAGTAGTAAGGGCAGATAATTTAGATAAGGATCAATCATTTTTTGGAGCTGGGTTTTAATCAGTGGTTTTAAAAGTTCTGTACTTTGATTTTCTGGGACAGTTGTTTTATCTGACGGCTTGGGAGATGGAATATTACTTAATATTGACGGATCTATACCATACTGTTTTAATAATTCTGGGTTTTTCTTTAAAAGCTCTAATTGCTCAGGTGTTATAGTGGGAAATTGAGTTATCTTTTGATTTTTAATGCCTTCTACCGGTAAGTTAGTTTGAGGAGTAAATTTTAAAGCAGTATCTATTAAAGAACTAGGAATCTCAAAACCTTTAAGTTTAATCTGAGTATTTATAGTTATATAAAAATTAACTAACAATAAAATAATTAAAAACCCAGCTAACTGTTTAATCTGAGGAGAAAATAATTTAGATGGTTTAAAGTCTAAATAATCAGTTAATGTTTTTTTAATATTTAAATAATTAAGAAGTAAAAAGATAAATAAAATAATAGCAAACACTAAAGCCTGGGGGATAGGTAATTGTAAAAAGGGAATAAGTCCTGAAATAAAAATAACCGGTATTACCAATTCTAAACTCTGAGCTAGCACACAAAAAGTTACAAAAAATAAAGCTGTTATTAAAATTGCTGTAATTAGTCCTAACAGTTGATAAAAAGTACTTAGATCAAGAGAAAATATGAAATCAGTTGATTTTGTAAAAGATAAAAACAAATTAAGAGTAATAAATAAAGCTGTTAAAAACAAAGGAGCAAATAATAACTTTTTTATATAACTCACAATTTTAATCATAGCATTTTTGTTTAAAGATTAAAGTTCTGTTAAAATTTGTTTTTAAGATATGAAAATTTATTCTGATTTAACTAGAGAAGAGAGGATTAAAAAGGTGAAGGAGCAAAGAAGAAATTATATAGTGTTAGTCCTGGAAGATTTAATAGAGGAAAGAAATGCAGCTGCAATTATCAGGACTGCAGAAAGTTTTGGGATTGGAAAAGTTTATATTGTCCAATCAGCTAATATTAAGACTAAAGTTTCTAAAAATGTTTCTTCCGGTGCTGTAAAGTGGATGGAAGTAGAGTTTATATCATCAATTAAAGATTGTATAAAAAAGTTAAAAAAAGAAAAGTTTACAGTTGTTGGTGCATTAGTTGATCCAAATACAAAAAAACTCTGGGATTATAAATTTAAAGGTAAAGTTGCAATTATAGTAGGCAATGAACCCAACGGTTTAAGCGAAGATGCAAAAAATTTAGTTGATCAAAATATTTATATCCCTATGTTTGGATTAACAGAAAGTTTTAATGTTTCAGTTTCTGCAGGAATTTTTCTTTATGAAGTGATCAGGCAAAAGGAATCTTAATTTTTTGCTACAATTAAGATAATGAAGGTAGCCCTAGTTCATGATTATTTAAGAGAGTATGGTGGAGCGGAGAGAGTTTTAGAAGCGTTGCATGAAATATTTCCTGAAGCACCAATTTATACAGCTTATTACCGCCCTGAAGGACTAGGTCTCCATGCAGACAGAATCAGCAAATGGGATATTAGAACTTCATGGTTACAAAAAGTTCCTTTTGCAAATAAATTAGTGTCTCCTTTTAGGATCTTTGCAATAAAAATATTTGAATGTTTTGATTTTTCTGAATATGATGTTGTAATCTCCTCATCTGCAATTTATTTTGCCAAAGCTGTAAAGGTTAAATTTGATGCTTTACATATAGCATATATTCACACCCCTCCAAGATATTTATACGGTTATGTAACTTCTTATAACTATAAAAAACATTGGTGGACCAGAATTGGAGGAGAGGTTGCTAACCATTTTTTAAGAATTGCAGATTATCAAGTTTCTCAAAGACCGGATATTTTAGTTGCAAACTCTAAAAATGTTGCTGAAAGGATTAGAAAATTTTATCGGAGACAGTCAACAGTTATTTATCCGCCAGTTAATATTGAAAGCTTATTAAAACAAAAGAAAAAACAGGGAGATTATTATCTATCTTTAGGTAGATTAGTAAGAGGTAAAGGAGTGGATTTAATAATTGAAGCTTGTTCAAGATTAGATGTTCCACTAAAGGTTGCAGGATCCGGACCCTTACTCCTTGAATTAAAAAAAAGGGCCAGTAAGAATGTAGAGTTTTTAGGACAAGTTAGTGATGAGCAAAGGGAAGAATTATTTGCTGAGGCCAAAGCCTTTATTGTTGCTTCAGAAGATGAAGATTTTGGCATTACCCAAATTGAGGCGATGGCTGCAGGAACACCGGTAATTGCCATTAATTCAGGTGGGTATAAAGAAACTATAACTCCAGGCAAAACAGGAGAGTTGTTTGAGTTTGTGCCAAACAAAGATCCCAAAAGACCGTTTAATGAAGAAACTGTCCAGAGTTTAATTAAAACTCTAGAAAATTTTGATCCTCTAAAATATAAAGAAGAGAGTTTAAGAAAACAGGCTTTTAAATTTTCTAAAGAAAAATTTAAAAAAGAGATTATAGAACTAATTAATCACAATCTAAAGTGTTGACCAGACTTTAACTTCAAGTCTACAATATAAAAATGAGTGCTATTCTAACCCCTGAAATTATAAGAACAGATAGTGAACCTTTTAGTGAGAGACTTGATACAGCAAAGTATCCTGATTGGTCTGCGGTAGAAGTAAAGGGATTAAAACCAAGTGTATTAATTGCTTTGAATCCAGATGAGATGGGAGAAGTTGGAGATACATTCAGACAGTTAGGGTTTCAGATAAAACCAAGAGATTTTACACTTGGGGAAAGATTAGCCGGTATAATATTTAAACCTTTCAGGCAACAGCCTTAATTGGCTAAAACTATTAAAGTTACCGGTTTGGTAACTATTGTTAGTTGATAGATCCGCTGAATAATTTTACAATCCTTCTATGCCGGAACTTCCTGAGGTTGAAACCATTAAACGTGGTCTACAAAACAAAATTGTTAATTTAAAGATCAAGGATATTAAAGTATTAAATCCTAACTCTTTCCAAGGGGATACTCAAAAAGCAGAAAAACAAAAGGTAAATAAAGTTTGGAGAAGGGCAAAAGTATTAGGTTTAGATTTAGATAATAATTTAACTTTATTATTTCATTTAAAGATGTCAGGGCAGTTAGTTTATCAAGGCAAAAGATTATTTGTAGGAGGACATCCTACACAGGATATGAAGGATCAAATGCCCAATCGTTCAACCAGGGTAATCTTTACTTTTTCTGATAATTCTAAGTTGTATTTTAATGATCAACGAAAATTTGGTTGGATTAAGTTATTAGATCAGATTAAAGATTTAACTTTTTTAAAAGATCTTGGACCTGAGCCATTGGACAAATCTTTTACAGTTGAAGTTTTAAAGGAGAAAATTTCCAAAAGAAAAAATATGGCTGTTAAAGTTGCAATTATGGATCAAACTTTAATTTCAGGTGTTGGAAATATTTATGCTTCAGAGGCTTGTTTTGATGCCAAAATTGATCCTAAAAAAAAGGTAGGTAATTTAAGTGAGCCAGAATTTAGAGCCCTCCATCAGGGCATTATTAAATCCTTAGAAGATGGGATAACCCATGGCGGATCTTCTAGGGCACACTTTGTGAATGCCGGAGGAGAAAAGGGATACTTTTTAGACTATGCCAATGTTTATAACCGGGAAGGTGATTTATGTAAAAGATGTGGTGGTATGATTAAAAAGATTCAGCTGGGAGGTAGGGGTACATATTTTTGTCCCAATTGCCAAAGTTAGATTATTTACTGGAGATTTCTAAGTACACAGAGGTATAATAGTTAAAGTTTTATGCAGGAAATGACATCTTTTTCCTCGGTAATTAAAAACCGGGGATTTTTAAATCTTTGGATCAATCAAATTTTAGTCCAACTTGCTTATAATTCTTTAAACTTTGCACTAATAATTTGGGTGTTTAGATTAACAGATTCTAATACTGCAGTTTCTGCACTTTTATTTACAGTTTATTTGCCTGCTGTTTTATTTGGAGTCTTTGCTGGCATTCTAGTCGATATTACCGACCGTAAAAAAATTATTCTATTTATCAACACACTTTTAATAATATGTTTTTTAAGTCTAATTTTTTTAAAAAATAGTTATCCGGCAGTTTTAATTATTACATTTATTGTCAATACTTTAGCCCAATTCTACTCGCCGGCTGAGTCTTCGGCGATACCGATCTTGGTAAAAAAGGATCAATTACTGGCAGCAAATTCATTGTTTTCGATCACCTTATTTGCAGCTTTCCTTGTTGGTTTTGGTTTGGCCGGTCCTTTAATAAATTATTTTGGTATTGATTTTGTATTTTTATTTGAGGCTTTACTTTTGGCAATTGCTTTTGCATTAGCTACTGTTTTTCCTTCAATTAAAAATAAATCAGATACTCAAGGAAGACAATTAATAAAAGCAATTTCTAAAAAAGATTATTGGACAATTAAACAAGTTGTCACTTTGGAGATTAAGGATACTTTAAAGTTAATTACCGCCAGATTACCGTTGATGGCAGCAATGTTTATTATGGCAGGAGTACAGGTTGTAATTGGTATTTTAGCAGTCTTAATCCCTTCATTTTTAGAACGGGTATTACAAATTGATGCAACAGATGCAAGTTATGTACTAGTTTTACCTTTAGGATTAGGGATGGTTTTAGGAGGTTTATTAATAGGTAAGATTGGATTTAGATTTGCACGCCGCAAAATAGTAGGTACGGCAATAACAATAGGAGGGTTATTATTCTTTTTTGTTGGAGTTTCCCCAATCATTAATCCGGTTATTAGATACTTTCCCTACCGCAGACCTTTACCGTTTTTTTATCAAATGCCTCATTCGGCTGTTCTTTTTATCGGTTCATTCTTAGCCGGAGTGGCTTTGGTATCAATTATTATTCCTTCGCAAACAGTTCTTCAGGAAAGTACTCCGGAAGAGGATAGAGGAAAAGTTTTTGCAATTCTTGCTGCAGTAATGGCAGGCGCATCCCTACTACCAGTATTACTGGTGGGTGGTTTGGCTGATGTCTTTGGTACTTTACCAATTTCCCTGGGTTTGGGAGTAATTATTGCTTTAGTTGGGCTGTTTTCACTAAAACCAAATTTATTTTTTAAAGAGAACCAGCTTCCTCCTCACATTCGAGAGTTTTTAGGGTTAGGGCACTGGAAAAGATAAGGATTTAAATTTATGTTTTTAAAAACTCTCAACCTAACTAATTTCCGTAATTATTCAAAGCTTGATTTTAAATTTTTAAAAGATGTCACTGTTTTAATAGGTGATAATGCTCAGGGAAAAACTAATTTCTTAGAAGCTATTTATTATCTAGCAACTGCTAAATCTCCAAAGATAGAAAAAGATGAAGAACTAATAAAATATGACCAGGATTACTTAAGAGTAGAGGGGCAAAGAGATGATCAGACAACTTTGGAAATTGCTGTTTTAAAAATTGAAGATGAAAGGGCTAAAAGGGTTAAGGTAAATGGTATTCCAAGAAGAGTAAGTGACTACAACTCTAATTTAGCAGCAGTTTTATTTACCCCTGAAAATGTTAATTTAGTAACAGGTTCACCATCTTTAAGAAGATCTTTTTTAGACTCAACCATTTCCCAAGTTGATAAAAACTATAAAAAAACACTTTCAAACTATGAAAATTTAATTAGCAGAAAAAATAAAATTTTAAAAAGAATTAGAGATGGGTTAGGTAAAAAAGATGAGCTTCAATATTGGGAGGAACAGCAATTAGAGCTAGCCCAAATCCTCCATAGCCAAAGAGAAGATTTTTTTAAATTTATCAATTCCATTCAGCGCAAGTTTGGTAACTTTAACTACCGGTATTTACAAAGTCAGATTAATAAAGATATCCTCAGAGAACATCTGGAAAAAGAAATCGCTACAGCAAGTTCTTTAATCGGACCACACCGGGACGATTTTTTATTTTTGTTGGATAAAAGAGATTTAGCAAAATTTGGTTCAAGAGGGGAGCAAAAGTCCGCGGTGTTAGATTTAAAATTTGCCGAAGTTTCATTTATTGAGACTAAATTAAACGACCGCCCAATCTTATTATTGGATGATCTTTTTTCGGAATTGGATGATATCCACAGAGGACATGTTATTCAATTATCTAAATCTCAACAAACAATAATATCAACAGTAGAATGGGACCAATACTTAGAAGACAGTTTTAAAAATGCAAATTTATATTCAGTAGAACAGGGAAAAATTAAAAAAAGATAAATTTATTCTTCTTTTGACTGAAACTTAGAAAGTAGTTTTGATAAGTAAAAGGTTATTAAAATTATTAAAATGCTGATTAAAACAGCGTACAGAAATTTATATGCCAAACCAGATCCTGGGATTCGCGGTTCAATAAATTCTTTAACAAAATCCTGAATAGCGGTGTTCCACGCTAAAGCTGCAACTACCCCAAATCCGGAAGTTACCAATGTTAACATTTGGGCCAGTAACTCCTCACGGAAGGCTTTGTCTTTTTGTTTTTTAGTTAATTTCTTAGCCATGTCAGGTATCTTAGCACAAAATTAACAAGGCCGCCAGTGTTTAAACTTCTTTTTTTGCGGTAAATATGCGAGAATTAACTGGTGATTAAATTATTTAAGAAGCTTTATTTGTTTATTTTAGACTTTGATTTATTTTTACCGGTGCTACTTTTAGTGGTTTATTTAAGCTTTGTTTTTATCCTGAAAGGAGAGTTTCCAACTGCAGAGGAGTTAATTGCTACCTTTGCAAGTTTATATGCAAAATATGGTTTTGAGATTTTACTAATTTCTGCCTTTTCGGAGGCTTTAGTTGGCCTTAATCTCTTAGTTCCCGGACAACTAACAATGATTTTAGGAATTATATTTGCAAAACAAGGACAGACCAATATTATTCTGGTTTTAATAACCATAATTTTGGGAGCCTTGGCAGGTTATTTAATTGATTATGCAATAGGATATTTAGGTTTTTCCGGTATCTTGGATAAAATTGGTCAAAAAGGCTTACTAAACCAGACCCAAAAACAGTTAAAAAAATTTGGTAAAAGAGGGTTAATCTTAGGATTTGTTCATTCTAATGTAGGTGCATTGGTTTCTTTAGCTGCCGGTACCTCAAAAGTTGATTTTAAATGGTTTTTAACCTTAGCAATTATTTCTACTATTCTTTGGGCAACTGTTTGGGGAATATTAATCTATAATTTTGGTGATATATTTTTAGATTTGTTTACTGAATATTCATATATGTTAATCTTTGTATTTATCTCTCTGGCTTTAGCGGGTAGGATTTGGAAAGAATGGGAGAAAAGATAAGTGTTTTTTGCCAAGTTTAATGTAACTCATAAAATGTTAAGAAATATAGGTATTATTGATGCCTCCAGGGAAGTAATTTTAAATGCACCGCTAATTCCGTCCTGGGAAGTAAAGTTTAGAAAAGATGCTTTGGAAAGAACTATTCATCATGGAACTCATCTGGAAGGAAACAGATTATCAGAAGAAGAGGTTAAAGATGTCTTGGACGGTAAAGAAGTTATTGCCCGGGATAGAGATATCCAGGAGGTTTTAAATTACCGCAACGTTTTAAAATTTATTGATTCAATTGCAACTCAAATAGGCCCAGGCAGGCCTTACATTTTTACTTTAGAAACAATTTTGGAAATTCACCGGCTAACCACTGAAAGAATTTTAGCCGATGAGATAACCGGTCAGTTTAGGATCAGACAGGTTGTAATAAGAAACACCTTAACAGGGGAAATCTCATACAGCCCTCCACCTGCAGCAGAGGTGCCTTACTTAATGGAAGATTTAGTTGGTTGGATTAATTCGGATGAGGC
>DAHXOS010000072.1 GCA_027364775.1 bacterium | reverse complement strand
AAAAAACTCCATCGTTTGTAGTCTCTCCAGAACGGGGAATTTGGCATTGTTTTGGCTGCTTCCCTCCGGGAGAACTTATTAAGACTCCATTTGGTTACCATACTATCGAAGATATCGAAACTTCAGATTGGGTAGTGTCTGGCAAGGGAAATTTAAAAAAAGTAATTGATGTTATGGAGCATCAATATAATGGCGATTTAATTACCGTCGGGGTTCGCAAATTAGGTGGATTAGTCAGGCTTACAGCAGACCATAGGGTTTTTGTAATCTCTGGCTCTCCTTATATAAATAAGTATAAAGTTTTTTCAAGAGTTTATAAAAAATACTTAGATATCCGACAAAATAATTCTCTTAAATACTTTGAAAAAGTTAATAAGTATTTATCTATAAATAAAATCCCAGCTGGAGAATTAAAGATAGGGGATTTATTACTTTATCCTATTAATAGACAAATCAGTAATCCTGAATATCTGAAACTGGATGACTATTTAACTAAAAAGACTAGCTTAGGAACTAAGCCCAAAGCACTTCCTGAAAAAATAATAGTCAATCAATCATTTTTAAAATTACTAGGATATTATATTGCTGAAGGTAGTAATCATAGGGCCTATATTAGATTTAGTTTGGGTAATCATGAAGAAGCTTTTGCTGAAGAAATAATTAAATTAATAAAAGAGCTTTTTAACCTGGAAGCTAAGTTATATAGAAGAGTTGCAATTAAAAAAACAGGTATAGAGATAACCGTTTGTAACTCTCATCTTGCAAATATATTTGAGAATTTATGTGGGAAAGGATCTAAAAATAAACATATACCATTCATTCTTCAAGAACTAGATCCAAGGCGTCAAAGGATGATTTTAGAAGCGGTTATTAAAGGAGATGGAACTCACTTTTTTGCCAACAAATCAAAGAATCAATTTTCTAGTGTCACCACCATCTCTAAGGTTTTAAAAGAACAGATTGTAGATATTTTACTTAGGTTAAATCTTTTCCCCACAGTTTCTGTTCATAAAGAGAGAGTTTCTTTATCAGGTACTCACCATCAGGAATCTTATTACATTAGTTGGACAGAGCAAGATAAGCAGAAATATCAACATCTTTATTATGAGCAAGATGGTTCTGAATACTGGTTATTACCTATTACCAAGCTTGCTTCAGAAAAATATCAAGGACCAGTCCATAATTTTACTGTTGCAGATGACCATTCTTATGTAGCTACCAACTTTGCTGTTGGAAATTGTGATAAGGGTGGTGACATCTTTAAATTTATGATGGAAAAAGAGTCTTTATCTTTTCAAGAGGCCATAGAGATATTGGCTAAAAAAGCTGGGGTAACCTTATCTAATACCAAGAGAAAAAAGGTTAATGAAAATGATAAATTATATGAGGTTAACCAAAAAGCAGCCCAATTTTTTCACTATTTATTAATGGAACATAAAATTGGTGAAGGGGCTATGGAATATTTAAAAAAAAGAGGGTTAACTGAGGAGACTATTAAAACCTTTCAGATAGGATATGCCCCACAAAACTGGGAAACTTTAACCAAATTTTTAAGGAGCAGAGGCTTTAGTACTAAAGACTTAATTAATTCAGGTTTAGCAGTACCTTCAAAAAGGGGCTGCTATGATAGATTCCGGGGCAGGGTAATGTTTCCTCTAATTGATATTAGAGATAGAGTGATTGGTTTTTCAGGTAGAATCTTAGGAGTAGGAGAGCCTAAATATATTAATACTCCTCAAACTCCAATTTTTGACAAAAGAAAATTTTTATTAGGATTAAATTTAACCAAAGGTGAAATTAGAGAGAAAAAGGAAGCTGTGTTGGTGGAAGGAGAGATGGATATGATTATGTCCTATCAATCAGGTATTAAAAATGTAGTGGCTTCAAAAGGAACTGCATTAGCAGAGGAGCAAATAGAATCTTTAAAAAAATATACTGATACTATCTCTCTTTGTTTTGATACTGATTTAGCAGGGGATGCTGCTTCTAGGAGGGGAATTGAGATGGCAGATAAAGCAGGGATGAATATTAAGGTTATTAATTTTGCTGGGGTCAAAGATCCTGCAGAACTTGTAGCTTCAGAACCAGGTAAATGGGAGACTATGGTCAAACAAGCAGAGCCTATTTATGATTACTATTTACAATCAGTAATCAAAAGATTTGATCCAAAATTAGCATCCTCTAAAAAATCTATCTCTCAAGAACTTTTTCCAATCTGGAAAAAAATCTCTGATCCTCTTGTAAAGGAGCACTATATTCAAAAATTATCAGCCTTACTCCAAATTAAAGATAATATTTTAAGAGAACAAATAGAAAAGTATCAATTAAGCCCTAATGTTAAAATTTTTAATCCTGTTTCTCCAAACACTGTTACAGTAAATCCTGGTATTAAAGCAGAGACTGATAATATTGAGATTAAAAATAGGAGAAGGCTTTTGGAAGAGTACCTGATTACTTTAATTTTGCATATTCCTACAGACCATACATTTGTGCCTAATTTTCCCGAGACATTATTTACTCAGGAAGAATTTAAACAAATTTATGTTCTCCAGGTAATTTTTTTAGATGGCATTTCTTTTAAGGGACAGTCGTTTAGGATTGCCGATTTTATAAAAACTGTTCCAGATAATTTAGTGGATCTTGTAGACCAGTTATATTTAACCCAATTAGATAAAAGATTAGAAGAAAAAAAATACTGGCAAAAAGAGATAGAGATGGTGGTAATGGAGCTAAAAAAGATGTTAATTAAAACCTCTTTAGAAAAATTATCTTTTCAGATTAAGGCAGCTCAAGAGTTTGAGAAACAAGAACAACTGGAAATACTTAACAAAAGATTTAGAGATTTGTCCTTAAAACTTAAAAATCTCTAAACTATTGTGTTTTAATAAGAGGAAGCATATAATTTCAGCATCTTCTGGGTGGAATCAAATAAGGTCCGCTTGACAGAAGGCGTTTTTAGTGGCTTAAGCAGGTAACCATGCTTTAACGGGTTAAATACAATTAAAGTTGCAGAGTAACGACTTAAAAATATTTTTAACCCAGAAAGAATCTATGGCAACCAGAAAACAAAAAAACCAAGTATTGGATGATAAAAAACTTCTTAAATTAGGAAAAGAGAGGGGCTTTGTTACTCAGGAAGAGATTTTGCAGGTTTTTCCTAAACCGGAAGAGAACCTAGAGGTTTTGGATGATTTTTATCTTAAATTAATTGAATCAGGAATTGATGTTTTTGAAACCACTTCTGAAGAAGTTTCAGATGAGCCAAAATCTGTCACAGATTTAGAAAGAGAGTTAGAGGTTTTAGCAACCTTAGATGAGGGATCAGTTACAGATCCTGTTAGACAATATTTAAGAGATATTGGAAAAGTCCCACTTTTAAATGCTGCTCAGGAAATTGAACTGGCTCAAAAAACAGAGAAAGGTCAAGAGAGAGCTAAACACCAATTAATTTCAGCTAATTTAAGGTTGGTTGTGTCCATTGCTAAAAAATATGTAGGCCGTGGCATGAGCTTATTGGATTTAATAGAAGAAGGAAATATAGGTTTGATGAGAGCTGTTGAAAAATATGATTGGAGAAGAGGCTATAAATTTTCAACTTATGCTACCTGGTGGATTAGACAGGCTATCACCCGCGCTATTGCAGATCAAGCCAGAACTATTCGTATCCCAGTTCATATGGTTGAAACCATTAATAGATTTAATAGAGCTCAAAGAAGGTTAATGCAGGAGTTAGGTAGGGAACCATCTCCTGAGGAGGTAGCAGAAGTTTTAGGTATGGATCCTGGAAAAGCTAGAGATATTGTTAAGGTTTCTCAGGAGCCAACCTCACTAGCCACTCCTGTTGGGGATGAAGATGATTCACAATTAGGGGATTTTATAGAAGCTCCAGGTTTAAAACCTGATGAGCAGGCTACCAGAGAGCTATTAAAAGATCAATTAGATGAGGTATTAAATACTCTTTCTCCAAGAGAAAAAAGAGTTTTACAGTTAAGGTTTGGTTTAGAGGATGGTAAACAAAGAACTTTAGAAGAAGTTGGTAGAGAATTTGGGGTAACTAGGGAAAGAATTAGACAAATTGAGGCCAAAGCTGTTAGAAAATTAAAGCACCCAACTAGAGCTAAAAAGTTAAGGGATTACCTAGAATAAATTAACTATCCACAATTGAGAAAAGAAGCTAGGGGAGTTGAATATTAGTTAAAAGTTATTCAAAATTCTAATTTGATTTAAGATCAATTATTAGGTTTATCCTTGAAAGAAGTTAATGAATTGGTTAAAATTCTCACTACGATCGTTAAACGATCTAAATTTAGTGCTGAGCACGTTAAATTAAAGTTAATTGTCAATTAATTAATATTCCTCGATAGCTCAATGGCAGAGCGACTCGCTGTTAACGAGAAGGTTCCTGGTTCGAGTCCAGGTCGGGGAGCAAATCAGAAGATATTTAACCTCTGAAAATTTGGAAAAGTTAGCAATAATTACCTTAAAAATCTCTACTACCTTAGACCTAAGATAACAGCAGTAATGAAAAGAATTGCAGCTAATCCAAAAATTACAATTTCTAAAGTAGCTATAGACTTTTTTGAAAGTTTTAAAATAATTTCGTTTATAAGACTGTGAGCAGGCATAATAATAGTTACAAAGAATGGATTTATGGCAAGAAATAGGCTAAAAGAAAGATGTATTCCTGATATAGAGATTCTCTCCATAACTCCCCATAATGGATTTGCTTCTAAAATATTTTCCATTCCAATTTGCTTCACCATCTCTTTTGCCTTTAACGCTTTTTCATCTGTCCTTTTATTGAGACCTGACAAGGCAAGAGTTTGGATTAAGGCATAAAAGACTTCGATTGTTGCCCACCCAAATCCTAAAGAATATGCTTTTGAAAAAGTAATAGAAAATAAAATTATCAATAGAAGCCTTACTGATTCTTCTGTTGGTCCCGAAAGTAAAGGAATTAATATTACTTGCTTCGATAATGTATACCTACTTTTAATTAAGAATAGAAAGGGGAAACGCAGGATCAGTGCGACAGACCAACCAAGAGCCCCAAGAATCATCAGAAAAACGTCAAATTGAAAATTTAAAATCCTCCCAATTATTAAAAACAGAATTGGAACAAGAAGCAAAAGAAGTATTGAAAGAATAAACTTTCTGTTCACCAGGAAAATTATATCATTTAAGCAGAAAATAATCTCTGAAACTGAAGAGATTAAATCTATCTTAAGTTTTTATTGTGAAGTAATTTATATTTTCCGCTGTTTTGCATACAAAACTGTTGTTACCTATTTTATAGCAGCTAATAAAGATAATTGTTTATCGAAAGGTGTGTTAACCATAGTGTAAGATTTATTAGTAGTTAGATCGAAAAGTTTCAGCTCATTTGAGCTTGTTTTACTATAGAGTAATTTTGTTGAATCAGAATTCCAACCAACAATCCCGAATGTATTGTGAGAAGAAGGATTATTAAATTTATCCACAGTTATCAATTTCTGTTTTTCTATATCATATAAATTTAACTCATTCGGATTTATAATTGCTAAAAATTTGTGGTTAGGAGAAAGACCCTCTTGAGTAAAAGAATCAAAATGCTCATTTAACACTTTGGATTGAACTTTTCCATTCGAAAACGTAAAAATGGTCGGGCCGTTTTTGCTAGTTGTAAGTAGTTGATTATTGCTGATCCAAATGGCAGTTGTGGCATACCAATTAAAATCGAAGTTGTAGATTGTATTGCCATCTCTTGAGATAACAACTCCTGAGATTACCTCGCAAGGCCCACTTACCCCTTTATTAATCAGTAAACTTCCATCAAGTGAAGGAATAAATTCTGTTGGATATACCTTAACTGGGGGATTATTGCCTTCACATGGTTGTACGGTAACAAGACTTTTCTTCATCAGACCTATTTTTACTGGTTGTGAACCGTCGAGTGGGTCTGAATATATTTGCGAGGTTCCATCTGGTAACGCTTTTGCATAGACATGTTCGGATTTTGTAGTTGCTGCTAACCGTTCAGCTAAAAGTGATGCGTTCTGGTCACTATTTGTTGAAATCTTTTTAGGAGTAAAGTTATCTGTATTGTCAAAGGTAAAGAGCCAATCGGTAGATCGTTTCTCATCCGCACTTTTTATATCTGAAATGGTTGTAACAAATAAATTATTGGAATTTGGGATAAATTGAATTTTCTGGATTGAATCAATAAATGAGTATATTTTCAAAGGTTTTAATCCGTCCAAGGTCATACGGTAAAGAGTGTTTTTATCTGCAAAGTATATTTTCGTTTGAGCATCATTTAAATTTACTTCGCTAGTTCGTACAGTTGTTTGAGGAGGAGTTAGCCCTGTGGAATTAGACTTATTCGTTCTTAAGAAAATTGAATGGTTGCTTTGTAATAAATAATATATTCCGCCAATTATTAGCAAACCCAAGATGCATACAAGAAAAATCGTAGCAAAACCTTTTTGACCGGGCATTAATTACAATATCTCATTTTTATAGCTGTTGTTTCAATATGTAGCGAGATAGTTCTTGCTCAAACTAGCAGGAATAATAAGTAGAGATTTTAGGTCATTACCAAGCCTAGATTTCGCTATTTTTCTTCTATTACACCGAAGCCTTCTTAAAATAGATTCCGCTACCAACAATTGTGTGCCTGT
Organism: bacterium; assembly: GCA_027364775.1. Taxonomy (GTDB): domain Bacteria; phylum Patescibacteriota; class Microgenomatia; order Daviesbacterales; family UBA10151; genus DAHXOS01. The sequence goes on along the minus strand of DAHXOS010000072.1, from coordinate 8,457 downwards.
TTTTTCCTGCTACTTTTCCAGTTTCAGAAATACTGCCTCCTTCGGCAATAAACCTGGGTGCGTAAAGAGTAAAGTTACCCTCTCCTAGAAATCTTGATAAGAGTCCACAGTATTGGTTTACAAGCGCTGCTTTGTTTCCTGGTACTACAAAGTCCCTAACACACGCTTCTGCAGCAACTTGGTAGATTCGTTCTGGGGCTCCGTCAGCTATAAAACATCCTTCGCTTGCCAAGAATTCTTTTTGGGTCATATGACCTCCTACCATGACATGCATACCCTCTCCTTGGCAGGCTTTAATCCACTCTCTTTCAGTGGCAGTACCTCCAAATGGTAATCATGGTGGATTTTGGGCCCTGATCTGATGAGTCCAACTTCTACTAGCGCTCAATTACCGCTTTTATACTGCTTAATGTTTTCAAATCAATAACCTTCGCATTGGCAGTTGTTCTCCTACTATTTAGTTTTCCCAAAAAAGCGTTTCCTCTTAACACCAGGTGAAACTGGGCTATCCTTTCTTTGTCTTATCTGGTTTTTAGGAAATTGGTGGGTTCATGACTCACTCCATATTCATAATGGCATAAATTTACAAGGTTTACTTTATATTGAGTATGGTTTTCATGTAACGATGATGATTGCTGCAGTTTATTTGTTTAAAATTGTAAGCAAACTGGTTAAGAAATAGCTGCAAAATAATTTCTTACTTTGTCCATGTGCTAGAATTGCCTCATGGATTCAATTGAAGAACTACTAAAACAGCTAGAAGAAAAGAGTTTATTAATTAAACCTAAAAGAGGTTTCTTTGGAATCGGTTTTTATAAACCCAAATTTGAAGTGAATCTAGGAACTCTTTTTAGAAGTGCCTATATCTTTGGAGCATCTTTTGTTTTTACTATAGAAGGAAATTATAAAAGACAAAATTCTGACACTTTAGATGTTACTAAACATCTTCCTCTATGGAATTTTCAAACTTTTGAAGCTATGGAGAAATCCCTGCCATCTAATCTACAAATCATTTATGTTGAGCAATTTATTGGAGCTATTCCATTAGAAGAATATAAACATCCTGAACGAGCAATCTATATATTAGGTAACGAAGATAGAGGTTTTTCCGATGATATGTTAAAAGGCAAAGTTGTGATTTCAATTACTTCAGAGAAATCCTTTAGTTTGAATGTTTCTGTAGCAGGATCTATAATTATGTACGACCGTGTTACTAAATCTCTATCAAAGTAATTGATAATAAGTTCTGACTTCTCTGGTTTAGCAATCCCTACAGTTAAAACTTGTAGTAGCACCTTATTAGTAAGTCCCATAAGCTCCATCATTTCCCCAATATCAAGTTTTTTCAAGTTCTCATAACCGATTTGTGCAGCTGAGTGGTATTGAGTTTCTGGATCTAAATGATATGCTTTAATGGTAACTTGAGTAGCATTACCAGTCTCAATATAGTATTTGAGCCACTTTTTCTGTTTAACAGTTAAATTGTTATTTTGAGAACTTTGGTTTATCTCCATGAGTTAATTATATCTATTACTTGGAGAGTAGATAGGTTAGTTAGTATTAACTTTTGTTGCTGACTTAGGTTTTTTGTGTAGCGTGTATTCTTTTTCTAATATCTCCGATAGTGCAATAAAAGAGGCATCTAAAGTCCAAATTGTGGTAGATTTTGGCTGATCAACTGATATAACAGCATCTCCAATTGCTTTATTAACAGATGGGTTGTCACCACTTTCAGGTTTTGATTTTAAGACTTGGAGTTTTTTGTATATTTTTTGAAACCCAGGATTTTTAGGATAAAGGGGTCCTTTTTCTAAGAACAAATCCAAGCTTTGGGTGTTTTGCTTCCAGAAATCAACTAAAGGAATACAAGGTCTAGAGTTATATAGTTCATTAAATTTAGCAAAATCCTCCCTACTGTTAATTTGAAAATGGACTATTGGGTCTTTTGAAAAATTTCCTACGATCCTCCTAATATTGGTATCAAAGTTTTTATCTAAATAAATTATGCAGGATTCTAAAGAATCTAAATAATTAGGAACATCTGCTTTTATAGAATCATTTAATTGAAGCAGAGAAGAGTGCACCAAAAGAACATTTTTTAGGCTCCTGGGGCTAAAGCGATTGGACCACTCGGCTAATGCGATAGATGGATTATCTGTAATTCTTACTAAATTAAAGAAATCGATGGCTGATTTGATCAAACTTATCCTGAATTCATATAGGATAAAAAATGTTGATAGAAACTCTATTTCTTGATTCTCTTGTAGCAAGTCCTCGCACCATTGAAAAAAGTTCTTAGATATTTGAAATGATGTCTCTAATACTACTTGCTGCGGCATTAAGTTTTTTTAATTGGAGTTAATCCTATTCTGTAGGTTTGCTTTATGAAAGTGTCTAGTTGCTTTTGAGAAAAATCATCGTCTACAAACCGATTTACTTCACCAAGTAGTACTTTTAACTGCCCTGATTTAAGCCGAGACCAATTACTATTTTTGAATAAGAGCAACAAGGTATTTGCAAAGATTCTAGTTTGTGAACTAGCCTTAAAGTAGTCATAATTCTTAGTAATTAAATCTTTTATCTCTGCAACATATGAAAGTGACTCTTCCAGTCCATGTTGTTTCCAACCTTCAAGGTTCTGAAGAATAGCCTTAATGGTATCTTTTCTTTTAATCTCTGAATAAGGTAGGGAGGGTTCCTCTTCTACTGATTGCCTAACTGTTTCTATAAGATCAGTATTTTTACTATTTTGACTCGCAACCAATTCTTGGTTTCTTAATACTGTAATATTTGGAAGAGGCTCTTCAGTCTGAGGTTCTGCAGCCCAAGAACCAGAAAAAGAAACCGATATGCTTGTTCTTGAGGGTTGTTCTCCTTCGTCATATGTGCCTGGGTTAGAGATTGGTCTCGTATTAAGTTCCACACCTGGACTTTCCTTAATAAAGGATCGATTAATTGTTTTATAAGGATTGTATCTACTATCAATTCCAACTGGTTGTAACATAATTATTGAAATACGTATTTAAGATATTCTGATATTAGTCTATCAACTTCATATATAGATGACGATACTAAGGAATTAACTTTAGTTCCTGTTAAACTTTCTACTTGAGAAAGGTCAACATCTATAAAAAGATTAGCATCACCCAATGAGTCTATTTGTGCTTTGCTATAACCAAACACACTGTCAAATCTCTTTAAAGCCTCTTGTTTTGTAACAGGTCCTATCTCTATATGATTGTTTAGTCCATTTTTAGTTGAGTCTAAAACAAAAACAACATCTCTGACAGATTCACCAGATATTTGACCTAAATCTTTTTTATCTGAATAAAACCTCTTATAAATTAACTCAACTAGTTCCTCAAACTTTAGGTTTGTTGTATAAACTTGAGTTCTCCTTAGTCCTACCCTACGTATCTGCTTAAACTTCGCAACTCTATTAAGCTCATTAAACCCCTTATTTACAAATGATTCTAAGGATCTTAGACTACAATCTTTCTCGCAAAGATAAGTAATCTTATCATAAGAAATTTGTAACAGTTCACTCTTTGAAGGAGAATATAAACTAATGTCATTACTTCGATCAGATCTCCATTCTTCAAACTTTTCCTCAAATTGGGATGCAACTTTTTTAGCTTGATCAAAAGAGATAAGATTTGGTCTATATAAAATTTGTCCAACAATTCTGTCTAGTTTTTTATTTGTTTGCAATGTCTGTGCCATAATATAAGGACCAGTAGGCGTATTCTACCAGGATAATTTAATCTTAGCATCTATTGGATATTATTTAGATATGCTGATTATTTCTAAGTTAAATGAAAACTGGCTCAAATTCTTCCTCAGATGAGATAAAATCCCAAGTCTTTGAACTCTGGGGAGCCAGGCTTGACGATCAGCAAAATTTAAGATCGTATCAAAGGGTTTTATAGCGTCATAACGCACTAATTTGCCTTCTACTCTAAGGTTCGATAGTACAAGCCTTATTAACTGCCTTCTTTCCTCAACTTCAGAAATTTTGAATAATTCATAAGCCTTATTTGCCAGTTCCAGCAAGTATTTAGCCGTGATATAGTAGTTATCCTCAGCTTCCTTAAGCATACTAAGTCGAGTGGTTATATCTGCTTCTTGCTCATCAAATGATTTGAAGAATTTGTTATACTCATCGTCAGTAATACGCCCTTTAAGTTTATATAACATTACTTTTACCTAAATTACAGTCTTGGCATAATGTCTGTAGATTGCTTTCAACTGTTTCTCCTCCTTTACTCCAAGCAATTATATGGTCGATATGTAGTACGACCTTTGGATTACTGGCAGGAGAAGCGCCGCACTTAACACATTTGAATTTATCTTTCTTCATTACCATAAATCTTTGTCGAAGATTAGCAATTCGATTTGTCCTTTTTATAACAACTTTTGAAATGGCTAATTCAGGCTTTTTGAAAATTTCATCTTTACTGGATAATGGTAATTCTTCTTCTTTTTGCTCTGTCACGACTTCACCAGTTTCACTATTCATATACTCAACAAATGCTTCTAAAGCACCCCTCCATGAGCCATACTTTCTTTCGTAAGATGAAACATGAAGTTTTGAAAGAGGTGCAGTAACTTCCCGATATTTAGGTTGTCTTCCGAGTTTTTGCCATACATCAGCCAAGTTTAGAAAATATGCTTCATTAGAAGTATTGTATAAACGACCAACATTCAAACCTGCTTTCTCTTTTGCTTTATTCCAACTGCCCCAGCGTTTAGATATTGCTGAAGTACTATACTTCCCATGTTTTGCATATTCACCTAGCGTTAAAGACTGAATATTAACAAGTTTTGATACGCGAATAAGGTCGTCTTTAATACTCTTTTCTGGTATTGATGTTTCTGACAAAGAACCTCCCCACAAGCGTTTTGACTCGCTTAACCCAGCCTTTGAAATTGCATTTTTCCATGACCCAAAACGTTTTTTCAGTGTTTGAGGTGAATATTTTCCAGACTTCGCATATTCCCTTATTGATATGCTTTGCTGATTAAGGCTACTTGCAACTTTTTTCAAATCCTTTATAAGTTCATCGCTAGAAAATTGTTTTTTAGGTTCTGTAAGTGTAAATTTCATGATTTGTCTTTCATAAAACTATCTAAATCTTCCTTCTTCACTCGATATTGTTTACCTGCTTTGTAAGCAACCAGCTTTTTGGTATGGGCATTGTTTTACTCCTAAATCAATCTTTTTAACAAATTCAGCCGGTACCACCCTGGGTGGTTTGACAGCTGCTTTTTCAATTTGAGCAATATCAGTTTGGGTGTTTTTATCCTTAAATTTAGGTAAACATTAAAATCAATAGCAGCTGCTGCTATCAACACCAATATCAATGGTGTTTTTTTAAACATTGGCTGATTATCCCAAATAATTTTCATACAATTATAATTATTAGAAGTTGATTAAGCTAAACTATAATCTTCTTTCTCCAAAATTTAAACCTAAAATCTGAGCCGTTGATTTTTCAACTTGGATTGGTGTTGCATCTTCAGCATCTTCAGGTATATAAAATTCTTCCTGTAGAAGCTTAGCTGCAATTCGGCGTCCAAATAATAAGCCATCAAGAGCCCGCTGATCTGAAACTATTATTTTATGAGGAGGACAAGTTGAAACCCTTACACCTTCGGCAGTCTTCTTACACACGCAATATCTCTCAATTATTTTAAGCAGTTCTAAACCTTCTTCTTTGGTACCGTTCCACTTTGTTTGTTTAGCCGTAAATACCACCTTCTTCTTAATATAATTATACCCCTAGTAAGTAATTTGTGGTATTCACCTTCTGTTTTAAATTGATTGCTTTTTATCTTATATGTAATTATATTAGCATCAAATGGAAAGATTAAGAGATGTACGTGCTGTTTTAGCAGATTGGGATGATACTAAAGTTGCTACCTTTCCTTATGTTGTTGGTCTTATTGATACATTGGTTTAACTAGTGGGAATACTAAACGGGAAAGATTTTTAGAGGTAGGAGTTGAGTCAAATCTTATATTGCCATCTTTTAATCAATTACCTAGTTTGTTAACTGTCTATAGATAATTATGCCTGGAGTAAGATTTTACCCTTCGCTTTTATAGAGTTGTGCTAGATTCTCAGAGGTGTTTCATATTCTCTTGACCAAAAATTTTTATCCACTTCCTGGTCATGTAGCATAACATTGACAGCTTAATCTAATTGTCCTGCTAGCTCATATACTGTAGCAAGTTGAAGATATCCACCATTCCTTAATACAAGGTTATAGAACTTGGTATAATCACTTCAATGAAAAATTATGTATTCAGCTTAAAGCCAGGTATGGATTTAAGAATGGAAATTGATAAGTTTGTCGCAGGTAAAGATATCAAAGCAGGTTGTGTAGTAACATGTGTTGGGAACTTACAAAAAGCAATTCTTCGTATGGCTGACGCAGAAATTGTCAGGGAATATAAGGGAACCTTTGAAATAGTTTCTTTAGTAGGAACTGTAGAGTCGGGAAATAGTCATTTACATATTTCAATTTCTGATAAAGAGGGACACGTATTCGGAGGCCACCTAAAAAATGGTTCAATAGTAGGAATAACAGCAGAAGTTATAATTGCTGAGTTAGAAAATCTTTCCTTTAAAAGAGTATATGATGATAGTACTAAATATGAAGAACTTGTTGTAGAAGAAAAAATAAGTTCTTACATCTTCTATCTGGAAGATCCAACTTTGACGATCAGCAAAATTTAGGATTGTATCAAAGGGTTTTAGCCCGTCATATCGGACTAATTTCTCTTATATCCTTAGGTTCTGAAGTACTAATTTGATTAACTACCTTTTTTCTTAAACTTTCGAACTTTTGAATAAATCATAATCTTTATTGGCAAGAAAAACTATTTTTTATGAGATAGGAATAAAAAAGGGCCATTATGATGACGGAGAAGACGCATTAGAGTTTGAACGCAAACTGGAAAGATCTGGCAATAATGGAGCTTTAAGATAAAAAACAAAAGTGTATAAATTTTATTGAAGGACTCTTTCTGCATTTATCTCTGACAATTTATAGGAAAAACTAACCCAAATCTATTCATTAGTTAAAAATGAGTCTAATTTCGAGTAACTTTCTATATGGGAAGCCCCCATATCTTTTGATATAATAATTCCCATGGTTACAAAAAATATTTCAGACGGAGTAGTGCATAAAGTCCCAGTGGATTTACGGGAAGCTTTGGCTTCTGATCCAAAAGCTCTCGTAATGTGGGAAAGCCTTACACCGCTTGCGCGCAATGAATGGATCTGCTGGGTAACCTTTGTTAAAAAGGAAGAAACCCGAAAAGAACACGTTGAAAGGGTACGTACAGAACTTAAAAAAGGAATGCGCCGGCCTTGTTGTTGGATTGGATGTATTCACCGCACTGATAAACCAATAAGCCCTTCGGTACAGTATGTGCTCATTAAGCGAAGTTCTCTACGAGTAAACAAAGTTTCTCATCAAATAAACAAAAAGATAGGTTCAAATTCTTCCTCAGTTTCGATAAAATAAAGTCCTAAGTCTCTGAACTCAGGGGAGCAAGTCATTCTTACTTGAACATGTATATTAAACTAGTAATAGAAGGTCTAATGTTTAATAGCAGAAAATTATTATTTTTTGAGTAAAGTTGTTTTAAATTGTTCTTCAACATCTGCTAATTCTTCAAGGGCAGTAGCTAAGTCTTTAATCTGTCTAGCAACACAATAAGTGTGAGCTTGACCAAGTATTTCAGATTGCTTTCTTTTTAATTCAGCAAGATCTTTATCTTTATAGTCAAAAAATTTAGCAAAATCTAGTGCTCTTTTTGCCCCAAGTTGAAAAACAAAATACATAAAATTCGTCAGCTCTCCTTCAGATACCTGATTACTTCTTAATCTATCTACTGTATTTAATAGGGCGTCTCTTCCGATTTTGTACTTTTCTTTATCTGTATTTGCTTCTCCTTGAGTATAGATATCCTTAAATCTAGTGATCGCCCGAGTATATATTTTTTCTTGACTAGGTGATTCTACTCTTTTTATTCCAGTTACATAACGGAAATATCCTTGCCGGTATAAAACTTTCTCCGCTTGCCAGCTAGATTTTAGATTCTCTTTGTCTAGGAAAACGTGAGGGAATCCTGCAGGATCATGAAGTAGGATCTTATCTTTATCAATACCATATACTAAAACAAAGTGATCGCTACCATGCATATAAGGATGGTTCGGGTTATATACCAAATAACCCATATCTACAGGGCCAATTATTACGGCTTGTTTATTTAGTGCGTCTTTAAGCTGATCTAAAGGCATATTGTCTTTGTTATCTGAGGCATAAACTTCTGCCTCAAAACCCAGTAGCTTGAGAGTGCTCATAATCCCTAAGTCTGGCTCCAATCTTTGGTTATTTAGAAATAGATGACCATTTTTTTCTATAGTTGCACCCAGACCTACTC
>DAHXOS010000062.1 GCA_027364775.1 bacterium | reverse complement strand
GGTCAAACCTGAGGCTGAAGCCGGGTTAATAGCTAAGGCTTTAAAAAAAGCCCAGGTAAAAAATCCGGTTATTTTACTGGATGAATTGGATAGGATTGCGCTTGAGGCTAAAAACGATATTATGGGAGTATTGGTTGAGCTTTTAGATCCTAATCAAAATCCGGCGTTTTTAGATCACTATATCGGTTATCCAATTGATTTGTCTGAAGTGCTTTTTATTACCACTGCAAATAATACTGCCAATATTGCTACCGCTGTTTTAGACCGCTTGGAGATAATTGAAATGCCTTTTTATACAGATGAACAAAAGATTGTAATTGGTAGAGATTATATTTTGCCTGAAGCTTTAAAATCGGCCGGACTTGATGGAGGGATGATAATTATTGACCCTGGAGTTTGGGAGCAGATTGTCAGGCCTTTAGGTTTTGATGGTGGGATTAGATCTTTAAAGCGTAATATTGATATGATAGTCAGGAAGATTGCAAGGCGCGTGGTAGAGGGAAACAGCGGTCCTTACCAGATTAATGCAACCAATATAACAGAATTTTTACCAAAGTAGATTAATAGAAATAATTATGGCTAATATACGTTCATTTAAACCAAAAAAGTTTCCTAAATTAAATATAGGTTTTACTCCAAACCGTCCTCAAACCACTGAGATAAGTATGGTCAATGACAAACTATTTGTTAATAAGCAAAGCCTGCCATTTAGTAGCAGTAAAGGAGTTTTAAGGCTGACACCTTTAGGTGGTGTGGGTGATGTGCAGAAAAATATGTATGTTTATGAATATGGTAATGATATTGTCATTGTGGATTGTGGAGTTGGGTTTCCAGATGATGCAATGCCTGGAGTAGACTTAGTTATTCCAGATATCTCTTATTTAAGAGATAAAAAAGACAAGATTAGGGGAATAGTTATTACTCATGGTCACGATGATCATATTGGTGGCTTGCCTTATCTCTGGCCAGAATTAAACGTGCCTATTTATTCTCAGAAATTAACCTGCGGATTTATTAAAGGTAAATTTACCGAGCATAATTTGCCAAAAGATCAGATTAAAGCCTTAAATATAAATGACACAATAAAATTGGGAGCATTTAACATCTCTTTTTATCAGGCAGCCCATTCCATTCCTGATTCAACCGGAATAATTTTACAGACTCCGGTGGGGATTATTGTTCACCAAGCTGACTTTAAGATAGATTGGACACCGGTTAACGGTCAGGTAACAGATGTAGGTAAACTTGCCAGATTTGGTGAGCAGGGTATTTTACTGATGGCAATTGATTGTTTAAGGGTTGAGAAACAAGGTTATACTTTGTCTGAAAAATCAATTGAGGGGACTTTTGCCCAGGTTGAGCGGGACACCCAAGGTAAGGTAATCATTACTATGACTTCTTCCAATATCACCAGAATTCAGCAGGCAGTAAATGTAGCATCTAACTCTGGAAGGAAGTTGGCTTTAGCCGGTAGATCAATGGAAAATAACTTCCAAATTGCCCGGGATTTAGGCTATCTGGACGTTCAATCGGGATTACTGATAGCCCAGGAAGAAATAAAAAGATTTCCAGATAATAAGCTAATTATTTTAATGGCGGGAGCTTTTGGTCAGCCTGAATCGGCTTTAGCCAGGGCTGCAAATTACGATCATAAATTTGTTCAATTAAAGAAAAAGGATGCGGTAGTTTTTAGCGCTGATCCGATTCCTTCAGCAGAAGTTGACCAGGGTAGGTTAATTGATAGATTAACTACTTTAGGTTGTAAAGTTTATTACTCGGCGATGACGTCCGATCTCCATGTTTCTGGACACGCTGCTTCGGAAGAATTAAAATTGATGTTGGGTTTAGCCAAGCCCCAATATATTTTGCCGATTGGCGGTAATTACCGTCATATGAGGGTGTTCTCAGAAATGGCTCAAGGCTTAGGTTATAAAGAAGACCAGATTTTGCTTCCGGTTGATGGAGATATGATTGATGTGGGAAAAAATCAAACCAAAATTAATGGTCATGTTAATGTTTCAAATGTTTATGTAGATGGTTTGGGTGTAGGTGATGTGGGTTCAATAGTTTTAAGAGACAGGCAACAGATGAGTGAAGAAGGAGTTGTTATTGTAATTGCCTCAATTGACCAGCAAACTTCACAATTAGCATCAGATCCGGATATTATCTCCCGTGGTTTTGTCTTTGAGAAAGAATCGGAAGAGTTAATTGAGGCTGCCAAGGGGATTGTTAAAAGCTTGTTTAGAGATAGAAAAGACGGTAAGCTAGATTGGCGCTACATGAGGCATGAAATAGAAGAGAATTTGAATAAATTTTTCTATCAGGAAACTAAAAGAAATCCTTTAATTTTACCGTTTATAGTAGAAGTTTAATTTACGGTTGTTACTTTTCTTGCTTTTGACAAGGTTTATCAGGGAATTATTCCCTTCACATAGAAATTTTAAATAACTTGTTAGTAATTATTATCCAAAGCAAAGGTTATATAATCATCAAAAATCACTAAAAAACAGGTGATAAAGGGATAGCTGGAACCCTATGGGTGTCTCAGCTTAAAAGCATTTATTGCTTAATAAGCAATCATTAAGTCTTGCTTAATATCACCTGCAGCATGAAAAGTTGATAACGAACCATAGTAATTGGTGCTTCTAGACACATCCAGGATTTTTACTGGAGACTTTATTGTTTGAGGATTTTGATTAAACTCTTGTATCTTCTTAGCACTTTCCTCTGCAATTTTATGGGGGTCTAATCCAGCTTCTTTAAGTTTTTCCAATAACCAGGTAATAGACTTATCCAGATAAAGTGCCGATACCCTATCATTTACTTTGGTGCGAAGAAGCATTGTTTGAATTAAAGCTGTTGTTGAAAGCTCTGGATTTGGCATAGACTGACCTTTTAGAAGTTTCACTTGTGTCATCACCGAATTTCTGATTAGATTTTGTTCAAGTGAGGCTGTGACTGCATGTGCAATTTCATCTGAAGGCAAGATCCCCCTAAGTGACTGTTCTATTTGATCTGCACTAATCATACCCATTTCAGCTAACACCATATTCTTTGTTATTAAATCTCTATTATTTTTATCTAAATGTATTGTTCCAGCAAAATAATCGGGAGGAACCATCATGGCATCATGAGTAACTATATACGGTGCTAAATTACCAAAATAGGCATAATCTTTATTACCAGCTATTGCAGCCTCAACATATGCATCCAATGCAGGACCCGGTGAGGGTACCATTGAAGGTTGATAAAACCCTCTGTCTTTAAAAGATCCATTTGTTTTTAAAGTAGCACTATTTTTCTTCCAGATTGTTAAATCATAATCCTCGGGAGTTGCAACTCTAACTTGCTTGAAAGGAACAGTCTGACCTGTCTGCCTCATATAGTGTTCAGTTGCAAAAAATGTCGAATAACCTATATTAATGCCAAGACTTGGATCATCTTTTTGGGCAAATAACCCGTGTAATCTTAAATTATCTAAATTATTTGTTGGGGTAGTATGGAATAATATGCTTTGGGCTGGCTTAAATTCCTCAGCTTCTTTTACGCCTAAAAGTTCATTAATTGACTTAACAGGTTGTAATTCCTGATTCCCTTGAACTTGAGCTTCTGAAGTGTCCCCTTTTTTTCTACCAAAATTTCTAAGCCATTTTTTAAACTGCTCTGTTTTAGAATTTGCATAGGAAGGGTTTTGGCTAATAGCCTCAGTATTTATAGTGTCCGACATAGCTTTAGTGTAGCACAAATTTTTTTAAGTATTGATTGGCTAATTAGACACAACAAATTGTGTTATTATGGTAACTAACCTTGAATTAGCTATCATTTTAAGGTCTATATCCCATAGTTATGTGGTATAATTAAGTATAAATTGAAGCCTATGGCCCGTAGACGAAGATCCATTTATTCACTGCCTAAATTTAAAATAAAACAAAAAACTGTTATTACAGTAGGGACAATAATATCTTTTATCTTGGCCGGATTATCAGTAGTATCTTTAGGCTCGCAATCTACAAAATTAGCTTTTTGGAAGGAGTTTTTAACCACTAATTTGGGCTGGACTGCAATCTTTACGCCAATAGTTTTTATCTTAACCGGTTTTGTGCTGCAGAAAGTAAAGTGGGCTTTTGCCCAGATGAATGTTTTAGTTGGCTTAATTACCATGATGATTGCTTTGATGGGCCTATCTTCTTTAGCATCAGATACCTCAGGAGGATTAATGGGCCAATTTATATCTCAAGAGCTAAAAGGTTTTATTACTCTTCCCGGAACTTTAGTCTTGCTAATCGGCGTATTTTTAGTTGGATTGGTAGTTTTTCTAAATACCAGCTTTGAACATTTAGGAGCATTTTTATCTAAAATTATCTCTGCGGGAAAGGGTGTGGGGGTTGTAGCCTCAAAAGCAACCGGGGCTTTTAATAACTCTCCTTTTAACAGACCGGCCGGTGAGTTTGATGTTAAAAATATGAATATGCGTTTATCAGGTATTGATGAGGATGAAAAACCCCGAAGTAAAGTACCTCAAAAAGAGCAGCTGAAAGAGCCGATTATTGCGGAGACTTTGGTTCAAAATGTAGCCGGTCAAGCCAGAGTTTGGAAATATCCACCACTCTCTCTTTTATCAGATAAAGGTGGTGCATCAGCGGATAGGGGCGATGTTAAGAAAAACGCTTCCATAATTGAAAAAACCCTTGACTCATTTGGTATCCAAGCCAGAGTTGCAGAGGTAAACGGCGGTCCGGCTG
>DAHXOS010000032.1 GCA_027364775.1 bacterium | reverse complement strand
ATTATGGACAAGGATATTACTATGGACAGGGAGTCTATGACACTTCCCCACCTACTGTTTACTTTAATAATGTAAATATTCAGGCCTGCTATACTCCAACTGATTTACCTGCAATCTCTGCTACTGCAACAGATCCTTCCGGTGTTGCAAATTTAACATTCAGATTAACTAAAATTGCACCACTCCCTGTATTATCTCTAGAGCAAGTAGATAGCAGTTCACCCTATCAATACAGTTCTTTCAATGCCCATCTGGCAACTCTTGGTGGACCAGGACAAAAATATAAGCTTGAAGTTAAAGCAAGTGATAATTTAGGCAATACCGGTACTTACCCCACATCAGACGCTAATAATGCAAACCTATGCCCAGCCGGATCCTCAGCTACCTGTGCGGTTTTTGTCTATCAAGCATCTAATTGTAAACCATTCACTGAATCAGGTAAGGTATTTATTAATCAATAATTAATGAAATTAAAATTTATTCTGACTTTAAGCATATTATTAGTCCTAACTATTGTCACAACCATGATATTTTTGTTAAATACAAAGAAAATATCTAGAATTTCCTTTCCAAATAACCAAAGTACTCAAAATTTAACTATTACTTTAACAGAAGATGGTTTCACTCCTAATGAAATAACAATTAAAAAAGGCGATACTATTAAATTTGTAAGTACTAGAGATAAGGAGTTCTGGCCGGCATCTAACTTACATCCTACACATGGGATTTACCCGCAATTTGACCCTCTACAACCGATTAAACCCAACCTTTCATGGTCTTTTAAATTTGATAAGGTTGGTTCCTGGAAATATCATGATCATTTATTTCCTTATTATCGTGGTACCATAGTAGTAAAGGAGTAATAGTTCTCTGGTTATTAAGAAGGTTCTAATATTGTTATATTAACGGTTAACCGGCACTATACTCTTGACATTTAAAGTGATATTAGTCATATTAAAATTAATGTCCAAAGAAATATTAACTACTGTGGCTGTTGCCCTAGTTGTCAGTATAATAATTATCTCTGCAACCTATTTTATAAATAATAAAGGTGTCTATCCAACTGCTCAGCAAACCAGTACTACACCCCAAACATCTCCTGTGAATAAAAAAGTTAATGAAAACTTAATTAATAATTTGCCAGTTCCAGCTAACGCTTCAGGGGTAAAAGAAGCAAAAATTAGTTACAGTTTCTCAACCAGTGTTGTTAGCTTATCTAAATCAGGAGCTGATACAACTTTAAAAACAAGAATTCAACAAGCATCTAAAATACCTGACTTTGTAATTTCAAAAGATACGGCTATTGTATTTAATGATGGTGGCAAGCAGACAACTGCCACTACAACAGACCTTAAAGCTGGCCAAAGAATTGTGGTTATTACTGATTACAACTACACTTCCAAAAAATGGAGTACCAGAAAAGTCCATATTTTAGTTGGTAAGTCATTAAATAATACCGCTACAACCAGTACTCCTTCTGCTAACCCTAAGTAACTTTAATTGACCATTTTATCTTTTTTGGTAACTATGTTATTCTGATGGTATGAGTAAGAAATTGGCCTCAAAGGCTCCTTATAGGTTAATCTTTGATATACCTATCAGATCTCTGAACTTAAAGAATGCAGCTAAAATAGCCATCTCTGAAATAGAACAGGAAGGCAAAAAAACCTTCTTTTATATAAATGCTCACTGTTTAAACATCGCCTTAAACAACAATGAATATAAAGATATCCTTAAACAAGCTTCTTTGGTTTACTCTGGTGGTATTGGCCCTGTTTTAGCCTCAAGATTCCTTGGTCAACCCCTTGAAGCTCGAACCCCAACTCCTGATTTTATTGAAGATGTATTTGCCTATGGACAAACAAAAAATTGGTCTGTTTACATTATCGGTGCTAAAGATCAGTCTTTACAAAAAACTGTGGGTATTTTAAAAGCTAAGTTCCCAAAACTTGATATTTGCGGATTCCATAATGGTTACTTTGGAGAACAAGAAAATCAAAGGATTATCCAAGAAATTAACTTTCTCCATCCAACTATGGTAATCGTAGGGATGGGCACTCCTAAACAGGAAAAATGGATTAAAGATAATATGTACCTGATTGATACTAAGGTATTCTGGGCAGTTGGAGCAATGATTGATGTAATCTCTGGAGAACTTCCAAGGGCTCCTCTTTTTATGCAGAAACTTAATCTTGAATGGTTACATAGATTGTGCCAAGAACCAAAAAGGCTATGGAAAAGGTACCTAATTGGGAATTTATTATTTATAGGTTATGTAATAAAATACAAATTGTCCGGTAATCCTCCAAAAATAGATAAAACTAAACTGCCTCGCTATCTTTGGAATTAACCTGCTCCCTGGCTAAAATTAAAATGATACTAACAAAGCAGCCATTATTTGACGTTGAGCTAGAGAAAATCTTTAAAAAATCTTTGCCCAAGATCAAACTGAATTTTAAGGTAGTTCAGGAAAACGAAGACTATAAGCTTTACTCTTATCAACATAAGGAAGATGAACGGTACCTGCTTCAATTAATTAAAGATGTAGACCGTGCAACCTTCCAAAAAAATCTGCTAAATAACTTTGGAACAAAGGCTCCTTTTCCTGAAAAATTAGCTTTAGAATATACCTCTGATGGCCAACTAATCATTCTGGAAAAAATTCAGGGTTATCCTCTAAATGACCTAGGTTTAAATCTATATGAATTTAATCAGGTGTTAACTAATCTCTCGTCTTTGTTGCTTAATATTCATTTGAACTTGGTTCCAAGTTATGGCAGTCTAAATAAAGATTCAGTAGGAGGTTTTCAAAACTGGGAAAGTTTTTTACTGTTTGATTTAAATAAGCAAATAAATTTAATTTCTAAATATAAGATTTTAAAAAACCAAAAGCTCATAAAATCAAAACTGCTTATTGAGAAGTTTGCGCAATTTCATAAACCAGGTTCACTTTTACATGGCAGAATATCAAGTTCTTCTTTATTTGTGGATAAAAATTTAAACATTTTAACGCTTGCTGATTTTACACAACCTATTTCCGGTAACCCTGAATATGAGCTGGCAAGTTTTATGGTTTATGATGGATTTGATAGATGCAAAAGGCTAACTAAAACTTATTTCCTGCAAGGAGGAGAAGTTGAATTTGACTCTCCCAGTTTTAAAGCTCACTGCTTAAGGCGTTTGATCTCTTCTTTAAGCTGGAGGATCCAAAATGGACAACTAAACAACCTAACTAGCCTTATCGATACAATCACTTTAATTATCTAAGACTAACTTTCCTAACTTACCTTGTTTAAATGATCTTTGATAAAGAAAAAAAATAGCCAAAAGCTTAGGTAGTTTTAACCATTGCTGATTAATGATGCAGTAATAAACAAAAGCACCTGTTTTAATCAAATTGTTTTTTGTCTTAAATGTATTGTATTCACTAGGCCATTTTTTTGTAATCAAATTACTGGTCAATCCCTGCAGCTGGCTTTGTTTAAGAAAGCTACTGATATTAGGTCTTTCCCAGTGTTTAACTTTAAAGAATGAACAAAATATAATTTGCTCACCTGCAGATAAAAGCTGTAATCCAAACTCTGTATCTGATCCTCTTAAGAATTGTTCATTGAATGTTAAATTAAGATGTTTAACCTTGTCCAAATTTAAAAGCAGGTTTCGGGTATCACATCTTAAATATCTAAAACCTATATCAGAATTATCATAAATTGATCGCTGAAATGACTTTTTGTCAGCTAAAAGATAATTTTTAATAGTCGAGTTTCTATTAAACTGGACAACTGTACTGATTGCTCCCCCTTTAGGCATACTAATTGAATAGCCCTGAATAGCAGCAGCCTGAGGATATTTATTAAAAGCTTTTAAGATATTCTCTAGCCAATTACTCTCTGCTTCACAATCATCATCTATAAAAGCAAGTAGTTTAGTCTTGCACTCCTTTAAAGCCCGGTTTCTGGCATA
>DAHXOS010000027.1 GCA_027364775.1 bacterium | reverse complement strand
AGCCATCCTTTTAAGCTTCTGCGGAGCTTTTTTAACTCCTTTTACCATCTTAGTAGGTGTTTTTTTAACGACAGCCATTTTGCTGTTACTTTTTTTAGAGGTTGTCCTCTTTTTTGTTCTTGACATAGATTCACCCCCTTAATTTGATGTACTAAGCAAGCATAAAGTTAAGCCTTAAGATAGCAGCTAAAAAATGGTAATAAAAGAGTTAGAATAATTTAGGAATTAACTCTGGTAACAATTTGTTTAAAATCTTCCGGATGATTGATTGCCAAATCAGCTAAGATTTTGCGATCCAGTTTAATTTCCTTAAGTTTTAATCCGGCAATAAATTTTGAGTAACTTATACCCTCAGCTCTTACTGCATTACCTAATTGAATAATCCAAAGTTGTCTCATGTCTCTTCTTCTTTGTCTTCTATGGGCAAATGCATACTGACCAGCATGAAGGGTTGATTCTTTGGCTCTTTTTACAAGCTTGCTTCTGACTCCTCTGTAACCTTTTGCCAGAGCTAACAATTTTTTATGTTTTTTGTGAGAGGCTAAACCTCTCTTAACGCGTGCCATCTATTTAATAATTCCTTTCAAATTAAACTTTTCAGAAAGTATTTTAGCTTATTTGCTTCATACATGCAATTTAGCTAAGATTATATCTACTTTCGTTTTTTTGTCTGAGTTTTTTATTCCTAGTTGCCATTAGATAATTCCTTTAAGCGCTAAAGTCCCAACATTTTTTTGGCAGCTTTGAGCATAGTTTTAGATAGTTGAACTGGTTCGGCATGTCTTCTTAAAGTTCTTTTACTCTTATTTCTTCTTAAGTGACTTGTACGTAGTTGGTGAGAACGCATAATTTTACCACTTGAAGTTATCTTTATGCGCTTTAAAAATGCTTTTTTTGTTTTTTGTTTGACTTTATTTGCCATAATTTTGTAATTATACCTGATTTGTGTCCAAGGAGTCTACAGGCTATTGAATTAGGTATTAGTCTTTTTTAGGCCCTCTGCTTTTACCTACAATTGCAGTAATACTCCTACCTTCTAATTTTGGTTCTCTCTCAATACTGATTTTATCTCCCATGCTTTCAAAAATTTTATTTAAAAGTTGGAATCCAAATTCCGTGTGTGCCATCTCCCTGCCTTTAAACTTAACTCTAAACATGATCCGGTCACCATGTTCAATAAACTCCTCTGCTCTTCTTAACCTGGTGTTTAAATCGTGTTCAGCAATTCTGGGAGTTAACCATAATTCCTTTAGCTCAACCTCTTTGGCGTTTTTCTTAGCAGCTTTTTCCTTTTTTTCCTCGTCGTATTTAAACTTTTGAAATTCAACAATCTTAGCAACAGGAGGATTAATATTTGGGGCTATTTCAACCAGATCTAAACCTAATTCTGCTGCCTGGGAGAGAGCCTCATCTTTAGAAATTACTCCAATTTTTTGTCCATCAACACCAATAACCAATAAATTTTGGGCTTGGATATTCTGATTTAAACGATAAAATTTTCCGATGGTTAATTTCTCCTTACGAGTGGTAATTTTACCATAAGTTATACTTTATCAGCAATCCTTTCCTGTAACTTAGTTATGAATTCCTCAATGCTTAATATACCCTGGTTTTCCCCACCCCTGGTTCTAATTGCTACAGTATTTTGCTCTATTTCTCTATCACCTACCACCAGCATATAAGGAATCTTTTGTAATTGGGCTTCTCTAATTTTTGACTGCATAGTTTCTGCCCTTGTATCAATCTCTGCTCTTAATCCCGAATGCTGTAATTGTTCGAGTACTTTTTGTCCATATTGATTGTGTTTTTCAGATATAGGTACAATTACAGTTTGGATAGGAGCTAACCAAAGTGGAAACGCTCCACCAAAGTGCTCTATTAAAATACCAATAAATCTTTCAAGTGAACCATAAATAACTCTATGGATTGCTATTGGAGTTTTTTCCTGACCGTCTTTGTCTGTATAGGTTAGATTAAATCTTTTAGGTTGTTGAAAGTCTAATTGAATAGTACCCATCTGCCACTGCCTGGCCAGAGCGTCCTTCATTAAAATATCAATTTTAGGTCCATAAAATGCGCCATCACCCTCTAAAACAAAGTATTCCTTGCCACTCTCATCTAATATTTCTTTTAAAGACGCTTCAGCTTTATTCCAGGTTTCAATATCACCCATATATGATTTAGGTCTGGTACCTAGTCTAAATGAATATTCCAGATTAAAAATAGAGTACAATTTTTCTACAATTTCAAATATATAACGGTACTCGTCCTTAATTTGATTTTCCGATACAAAGATATGTGCATCATCTTGTCTAAATTGCCTAGCTCGTAAAAGTCCGTTTAAAACTCCGGATAATTCATACCTGTGTAATGGGTCGGTATCAGACAATCTTAACGGCAATTCTTTGTATGATCTTTTCTTAAAGCCATAGATAGTCATGGCATTGGGACAATTCATAGCCTTAACTCCATAAAGTTCATCTTTGCCCATATTAGCCACAAACATATCTTGCCAGTAATGGTCAAAATGACCTGAGGTAATATAAAGTTCCTTTTTATTTAAAACAGGAGAAAATGTCTCCTGATAGCCTCTTTTAGAATGTTCAACTCTCCAAAATTTAAGCAGTTCGTTATATAAAATTACTCCTTTAGGTAACCAATAAGGCATTCCCGGTGCAGTTTCGTGAAAGAAAAAAAGTTCCAATTGTGGGCCTAATTTTTTATGGTCTCTTTTTTTGGCTTCTTCTAATGTAATTAAATATTCCTCCAATTCCTTTTGAGTAGGAAAAGCAGTTCCATAAATCCTGGTTAACATCTTTTGCTTCTCATCACCTCTCCAATAAGCTCCGGCCAAATTTAAAAGCGTGAATGCGCCAATTTCTTTTGATGGGTTTTCCGAATGTCCGCCTCTACAAAGATCCTCAAAATTACCGGATTTGTAAAAAGTAATATCTTCTCCCCTTTTAACTATTTCATCAATTAACTCCAGTTTATAAGGATTGTCTATGTAAGCTTCCCGGGCTTCTTTTTCTGAAACCTTTCGGTGTTCAAAGTGATCCCAGGATGGTAATATTTCTGCCATTTTAATTTCAATCTTAGGCAAGTCCTCTTCTGTTAAAGCTCGTTTTAAACTTTGTGAAAAATCAAAATCATAATAAAAACCGTTCTCAATAGCCGGACCTATAGTTCTTTTGGTGTTGGGATATAATTCCATCACTGCTGCTGCAAGTAAATGTGCTGCAGAATGTCTGATCTCTTCTAAATTATTCATTTTTCCAATCCTTTTAATCTTCTTGAAGTTTGAACCAAAACAATAATAAATATTTGTACTATTTCTCCCAGATCTCTTTTAAATTTAGATGTTAATTTTGTAAGCATAAAAAAAGTCCTTTTTAATCACCTAAAGCGATTTAGTCAGGACCTAAATATAGGCGGTTCCACCTGTTTTCGATTTGTCTAAGCAGATTAAGCAATAACCAATTACAGGATTGTACTGCAATTTGGTAGCCTCTAAGCTTAGGTTTATCGCACTTTTTTATCAAGACAGTGATTTTGCTGTAAAGCTCCAAGGTTGGTTAAGTCTTATCAACGCTTTAAATAAAGTTTAGTTTTTAGGATTAATAAAGTCAAGTTGATAAGTCCTTTTTTGGATTGTTTTTTATAGTTATACTGTTACTGCATTGAGTTAATAGAAGTCTTCTAGCCTCTTTAGGGTCAATTGTTCTAAAATATGTATTTGGAATGCAGCACCTCTGTGAGTAACTCCTAGTCCTAAAAGTTTTTTTGCCAGCCGCACCGAACCTGTTTGTTGGGTTAATACTAGTAGCGGATCTAAATGCTCTCTAGGCGGTTGTTGCTTAAATTCCAAAAATGGACTACCTTGTTCCCCTATAAATTTAATAACCTGACCTTTTGGATCAGCTAAACAAGTGTCAGGCGGTACATCCTCTCTTAATGCTTCTATTAAGGCAGTACTCATTTTTGGATTTTTGTTGAAGCTGGATTTGATTCGATTGTTTTAACTACCTGATCTGAAAAAGGCAAAAAGTTAAAGGTTTTAAAGAAGCCAATAAGGATTGAGATAATAAGGGAGGCACCGATAACTGTACCTGCTCCCCACATTAATCCTCCTATTAGATTATTCAGCATTACTCTTTTTAGGGTTAGATTACTGTTAGCCATTAAGTGTTGCTCTATTTGAGGAGTCACCTTAATAATTTTATTGGATTTAAAAAGTTGTTGTAAAGATAGTAAAGTTAGGGAGGCAAGATAGAAAAAGTTTAAAAACAAAATTACTAATAAGCATTATTGATTCAGGAGAGCAGAACCTAAAAGCACGCTCGGTCTAGGTGGTTGAACTCCTTCAACTTCACAAAAAGCTCTTACAAAAGCTATATAGCCAGAAGCATAAAAATAAGTTGCAACTCTAAAACCTTGTTCAGAGGTCAAAGGTATACCAAGTAAGGAATTTATCACACCCTCTTGACTACTAGGTTTGCCTTGTAGCTCAAGGGTAATAAGTTCATGTAGACTATTATCTATAGGACATGAATCTCCAATTGCTTCACCTCCTTGTTGGTGAGCTATTTTTGCATCTAAGCTTGGTTCACCTAAATTAACTCTGATAACCATACCATCACTCCCTATTACAAGATTGTTACCATAGATACTATTTTCTGTACTTACTTCAAAATAAGGTGAGTTTTCTTGAAGGACAGCTTTAATATCCGCGGCTTTTGTGTCGGATATATAACCTAAGTGATCTCTATTTGTGTAATTTCTACCTAATAATAAATAAGTTTGGAAATTGAAAGTTGGATATATTTCTGCTGGGTTTTTTCTATTTGCATCATAACTAGCACTTAAAATTGTTGACTCATAACCTAAAATAGAATGATCATCAAACAATGTTCTGCTAATACCAACAGAGCTAAAACGTTTTTCATTAACCAAATTTACTCTCAAAAGCCCTTCTGCAACAGAATATAGCCAGCCAGCATCTCCCATTGATGAAACAGAAAAAGAACTATTTCCTCGCTCAGACATGAAAAAATTTTACCTTTCTTCTCATGTGGGCAGTAAGGGACTTGAACCCCTGACATCCATCACGTCAAGATGGCGCTCTACCAACTGAGCTAACTGCCCTGCTCTCGAAGCCTAATGAGCTTCGACTAAATACCAAGCAAATGACGTTTATGTAGCTCGGTGTGCATATTTTAACAGATATATGCTTATCCTGCAGTATTGAGAACATGTTGGGAACCACCTATCTCACCAGCATACTTAATCTGAGTTCTATCAATTGCCTGAGTCTGTTGTTTTTTAATCTCCATCTCTTTTTTCTTTTCATTTTCTCTTGCTCTAACCATCCCCACATAAGTCTCATAATTGTGGTATTTAGTATCTATATCTATATTAGATAGGTTTCTGGTTGATCCCATGGCTTTATTTCTCTCTGCTATCCCTAATCCAGTTATCTCCCATCTTTGTTGATCTTCATGAGAGTCTTTTTGTTTTTTCATTAAAAAGGTTGATAAGGCAGCTTTAAATTCACTGATGGTAGCCTTTAAAGTCATGGTTTTCTCTTTCTTTTTAATTTCAGCTTTTTCTCTGGCTGCTTTTTGTTCCTTAGTTTCTAGCTTAAAAGTTATGTAATCCTTAAACAGGTTACCAATTGCAGAAAATAACTCCTTAGTTTCTTTATATAAATCTCGGGCTGCAGTAATAGTAGTTTTAATTGAAGATTTAGCTGTATTTTGAGCAATACTTTTAGCTTTCTCTACAGTTTTATTTACTTTAACCTCAGGAGAAGGACTATCTTCTACTTTAATAGCTTGCTCAACTTTATCTGTTTCTGCTCTAACTTCTTCTACAGATTCATTCATTAGCTTAGATAATAAAAGCTCTTTAGGGTCATTAAAAATAATTTCTTGCTTATTATCTAACCCTAAACTAGCAGGAAAAGAATTAGGTTTTGATTCTACTAAAGGAGCTTGATATTGGGTTTGGAAGCCTTGAGTTTCTAAGGTAGGTAAAGGAGGAGTACCTCCTAATAACTGATCTAAAGGTAAAAAGCCATTTGTGGGGCTATTTTGAGCCTGTAGAGTATTGGTAGGTTTACCTCCACCTAGGGCAGCTTCAGCCTCAAACATTTCAAAACTACCACCAATTTGATTATTTGCCATAAAGGTTTATATTATACCAGCTTAAAAATAGAGTTACAAACTATAGGACTTATGTATCAGCTAAATAGGATCCTACAATTTTGTGGCCAAGAGAGGACTCGAACCTCCACGTCTTTAGGACAATAGATCCTAAATCTATCGCGTATACCATTTCGCCACTTGGCCTTAGTGCAAATTATACAAGTTTAAATAAGGAAATAAAACAACATAAGCTTAACCTCTTCACAGTTTTTGTTAGTTTTAAACTAAATATTACCTCTAGGTTAGCTAAATTTTTTAGTTGAGGTATTATGAGCCTTGTCCTCTAAATCATCATCTAGCTTTTTAAGCTCAATTTTTTCACCATATTTAGTTTCCAAACTTTTTTCTAACAACCAATCAGCAAGTTTTGGATTTTTAGGTAACAGTGATCCGTGCATGTAACAACCAATAGCATTGTTATAAATACAACCCTCGGACTTATCCATTCCATTGTTACCAAAACCGGAAATTATTTTTCCTAAAGGTCTAGCGTCTTTTCTTAAATAAGTCTTACCTGAATGGTTTTCAAAACCAACTAATTTTCCAAACTCTTTTGTTTCTATAACTATATTTCCAATCATTCTATCGTGGCTAGCTTCAGTATAGACATCAAATACCTTAATACCTTCTAATTTTGGGCCATTAAACGGTTGGTAATATGCTCCTAATAATTGGTAGCCTCCACAAATAGAAAGCAAAGGCACCCCTTTTTCGATATCTTCCTTAATAGCATCAGCTTTAGTTTGGATATCTTTGGCCACAATATCCTGGGATTGATCCTGTCCACCGCCAAAAAAATAAATATCCATTTCTCCTGGCTTTAAATGATCTCCAACAGAAATTTGCTTAATTGTAACCTCTATATCTCTCCACTCAGCTCTTTTTTTTAGAGCAATAACATTACCGGTATCCCCATATATATTCATTAAATCTCCATATAAATAACCAATAGTTAATTGATAAGTGATCATTGTTAATTGTTCTCCTTCCAGTAAGCCTTTTTGTAACCTTTTTTAGCTAAAATTGATTGCAGTCCAAGCATTGCCGTATAAGTTGGGGTAATAAACACTCTGCCTTTAGTAATTTCTAAGCTTTTATCAAAAGCCTTTTCTAAAGATTTTTGGATCTCAATTTGTTTTGTATTAAGTCCAGCATACTTAAGCCTGATTGCTAGATCCTCAGCTCTTTGTCCACTACATAAGATTCTTAATCCAAAATCCTTAATTTTTAATTCCTCAAAGTTTGCATCCCAAATCCATGAGACATCTTTTCCATCTGCAAAGTTATCATTTAGAGCAAGCAACACGGTATCTTCAGGTTTAATCTCGGCAGCAATAGTTCCAAATACTTGGGTCGCTCCCACCGGATTTTTAATTAAAAACAAATATACATTTTTACCTTTAATAATTAATTTTTCTACCCTACCAAAAGCTGGTACAAAACCATCTAGGGAATCTATCATCTGCTCAGGATCTAAATTTAGGTGGTATCCTGCAGCAAAAGCTGCTAAAAAGTCATAAATATGATAACTTCCCGGTAAAGGGAGCAAAACCTGCTGTCTCATCCCTCTAAAATTAAGGTTAAAAGTTACATTATCCAGACTACTGACTTTAACATCTTCAGCCTTAAAATTTAAGCTTTTATTTTTGGTAGCTTGGGCTTCTCCTTTAATCATCATATTAGGCATACCAAACGTTTCAAATTCCCCCCGGAAAGAACCCTTTAGCCTTAAGGTGTTTAAGTCATCACCATTGGCTAAAATTAATGAGTTAAAGTTAACTTTTTTTAGTGTTTCCTCCCATTTTTTAACGACTGTATTGACTTCACCATATCTGTCTAATTGGTCTCTAAAGACATTTAAAAAAACCATAATATTTGGTTTAATTGAAAGTACAACATTATTAAAAGCAGCTTCATCCAATTCCCAAATACCCAAATCTGCATTCTTAAGTTTTAAACTAAATGGGTTAGTTTTATTAATTAAAGCAGATGCGATACCTCTTTCTAAGTTAGAACCTGTGGAGTTTCTAATTACCTTAAAGTTATTTGTTTGGGCAAAATGAGCCAGCATCCTTGAGGTGGTTGTTTTTCCATTTGTTCCGCTAATAACTATATTAGTAGGGATTTTAGAACTTAATTTTTTAACTAGCTGGGGATCAATTTTTAGAGCATAGAGGCCAGGAGCTGCACTTCCGCCCCCTAGATTTAGTCTTCT
This sequence comes from bacterium, assembly GCA_027364775.1. GTDB lineage: Bacteria > Patescibacteriota > Microgenomatia > Daviesbacterales > UBA10151 > DAHXOS01. Next base: position 1,466 of record DAHXOS010000027.1, on the reverse strand, counting down.
TGTGAGAAATTGGATTATTTTAGCAAGCCAAATAGCTAGATAAAGTCTAAGCATATTATATGCTCAAATTGTATCTTTTTTATTTACTTAATGCTAGTTCATAGACGTTAATTCGATTATCGGCTGAAATTTGAGTACTTGAAGTAGCTTCATTAAGAGTCTCTTTTAATTTTAAAACTTCTTTTAGTTTAGTATTTTCACCTTTATTGTTTACTAAAACCGTTAAACTTTTAGTCTGGTTATTTTTTGTAAACTTATCTATGTCATTTAAAAAGTAATCAACTTTGGTTCCCCAAGTTGGTGAAGCTGCATATTTAGTGTTCATAGCATAGGGGTTAGTTAAACCTTGATCAATATACCCTTTTTTTAGGCCTTCAGAGATAGTAAAGATAGCCTCTTTCCAAGAGTTAAAATAGATTGCTTGATCGCCATAAACACCCCACCCCCATCCGTTATAACCTCCTGGAATTTGTCTACCAAAGGTAGATTCTACTCCTGAGATAGCAGGTACTAATTTCCAATCTATTCCATACTTATCAGCAGCCTCAATAAAATCCTGAGCGTTATTTTGTAAAGGAGAATCATATTGAGCTAAGTAGTCTTTAAGTACTACGGCTCTAGAGTCTAGTTCTCTAGACTGGATAAAAACTGTTTGGGTTGGTGTCTCCTCTTTTCTTATCTCTTGATCTGCCTTAGCAAATGAAGTGGAAATAAGAAAGGGGATAAAAATGGCCAACAGGCCTAATTTTTTTAACATAATTTTTCCTTGCATCAAGAAATAGATGAAAGGAAAATCCTTGAAGTTAATGTAAAGTTAACTAATTGCTTAATTAACAGAGGGGGTAACACTAACTCCAAGGATCTGTTGCGTATTATACAATTTTAACCTATAAAAGTCAAACTACTGAGGTTAATTTGGGCTTAATTAGGCTCAAAATATTATCTGATAGTAATTATAAGGAAATTACTTTTAATAATGCCTGAATAGATTTTTCACCGTTATGTCTAATTACCCATTTTCCTCCACTATACTCTAAATGCGTGAGTGAGCTTCTAAAAATTTTAGTGACTAGCTTGCCCTCTTTAAGGTTGTCTTCTACAGGATATTGAGCTTCTTTTGCATAAGTATCTGGAAGTGTATGGTTTAATTTATTAATAAATGCTAGATCTATTGGTCTACCTAGATAATCTACTAATCTTTTAGCAAAATCTGCTGTTTTATATTTATGAGTTTCAGGGGTAGTTACTGCATTACAAAACCAGGCAATTGGTGCTTTAGAATATCTAAGAGCTTCCTGAACTCCTGGGGTAGCTAAAATAGGCAATATTGAGCCCCATAATGTGCCAGGAGGAATAACTATTAAGTCAGCATTTGCTATATGTTCTAAAGCTTCTGGGTTGGGGTTTGGAGTATTAGGTAAGAAAGTTAAATCTTTTATAGGTGGATCATCAACAGTCATTTGGTC
>DAHXOS010000022.1 GCA_027364775.1 bacterium | reverse complement strand
GGCATTCCTAAAGTCCTGAGTGCAGTATTCCATCCCTTTAGCCCCCATTTGTTTATATAAAACATCTCCAACGACATGTCCCATTAAATGCATATCAATATTTGCTTTGATAGGAGCAATCCTTAAGACCTGATAAGCATAAACTGCCCCTTTTTTATTGGCTAAGTCAGTAAAATATTTCTTAAGTTGGTTAAAGTCCATGTCTTTTTGTGTCAACTCTGTAATCTCAGGATAAGTAGAACTCTTTTGAGGAGTATTATTTTTTAAAAAAACAGCAAAGAGCAACAGGTTTAAAGCAACTAAAAAAAATAATAACGGTTTAATAGAAAAAAGACGCTCGTTCCTTTTGAAATTCATCACTATTTTAAGTTTACCTTAAAATTTGAAGTATAGAAATATTAAGGAGTAACCAAGAAAAAGCCGATTACACCAGGAAGGTCATCGCAAAGGTAACCATAAGCACCCTGTCCGTAAGGGAAGTTAACTTTAAGTGCTAAGGTTTTGTTTGCCGGAACTGTAAATTTGTTGCCTTGATCCAATACGATAACATGATCTTTATTGTCATCGTTTTTAATATTAATATTTGCACCTAGTTTAGTTTTTAAAACTAAAGGTGAAGGAAGATTACATTTATTTAGATTTAATTCTGAGGCATCTTGAGCCAGTTTTGTAACCAAAGCAAAATGCTTATCCTTGTCTGTCTTGTTAGCATTAGGTGGAGGTGGGTTTAGCACTGCAATTTCATCGGCTGATAAACTACTAGGAAATGGTCGAGGTGAACCTACCAAAAGTTGAGTTTGTTTGTTGACTGGAGTTTTTGTTGGAGGATTTATTTGTCCATCTTTAAAGCTCGGTTTTAAAATTAAGGTTCCCAAAATAACTGAAAGAATTATAAGACCTGCAAGTACCGGATATTGATAATTAAATGGTTTACGTACTTTAGTACTCATCAAATATAATATAATAAATCAGATGGATAGAAGCAAGTTCTAAAGTGATTTTACTTAATGTTTAATAAAAGGTTCTTGAAATTACCTCTTAGAAGTTTCAGCCTAAAACATGTTTTTCTATTTACGCTATTCTATTTTATTATATTAATCCGTTTTTACTCAATTGATTACCCTTTAGCAGAAGGAGGTGGAGAAACTAGCAGAGACTATCTGGTGGCAACACATATATTAAATTATCAAGAGTTTTTGATGACCGGTCCTTAGAGCAGTGCTCTTAAAATAGTTCGAAGCAGCCCAATATACTATTATCTTATTGCTTCATTCTTATTTTTTTATCAGGATATATTATATCTACAATTTATCAACATTATTCTGCAAGTGCTGTCAGTTTTTTTAGTATTTTTAATAGCAAATAAGATATGGAATTTTAAAACGGGTTTTTTGAGTGCCCTTATCTATGGGTTCAGCAATGTATCTCTAACCAACTCAAGTTATCTATTCCAACCTCACTTGGTGACTCCGTTTATTTATTTGAGCTATTATCTTTTTATTTTATGTTTTTTTACAAGAAAGTTTATTTTCTTACCCCTAGGTTTATTAATTTATATACTAGCTATTAATATTCATTATTCGGCACTTAGTATCCTACCTTTGATACCTTTCATCGTATGGTATTTAGTGGTTATAAGAATGAATCTGCCAAAAACATATTTGCTGTATCTTTTTGCAGCTTTCATTATCATATTGTTGGCTTCTTTAGGACCATTGATTAGCTATGGTATCCAAAGTCATGTTAATTACTACCAGTTATTAAGTTATGATAATCCTGCTTTTATCTATGATCCTATCCAAATTTATATTAACTTGATTAAGAATCTCAATATTTTTGTTTATCTTTTATTTCCTGCTTTAGGACAAATTAATATTTTTGTGAAGCTTCTTTTTTATCTCGTGCTTATCACAGGGATAGTTAATTTATTCTTTAACATGAAAAAGGTATTTTGGGAGATATTGTTGCTTTTAGCGATAGTTTTGAATTTATTCTTAGGAGCTTTTATTAAATCAGAAAACTTTCAGGAATATATTAATCCTTCAATTGGATTGTTTTTTATTATTTTCTCAAGGTCTACACTCCACCTCAATAAATGGAAATTAAAGGGAATTTTAGGTTATTTATTTTTAATGTTAGCCCTTTTTGCCGCCACCAATGGTTTTAGATTTAATCAGCATTTTTTAGACTTTTCACAAAAAAAGGAAATAGATAGTGCTTCAGCAGCAGTTAAGCAAGAAGTAATTAAGTTAAAAAAAGATAACCGTTATGAAGATTATAGGTTTTTCCAGATCAGTTCTTTTAGAACAGGAAACAAATATGTAAGTAATGCGGTATTATGGGTGCCTCTGGAAAGGCTATTTAATTACAAATTTGTTAAATTAGATAATAATGACGGTCAGAATTTTAAACCGCTTAATGATAACAGTGTCGTGTTCTTAGCTTGTTATAATCAGCGAACTAATTATTTAAAACAAGATTGTATAGATTTTTTTCATTCAAAATTTCCCTTGTACGATTTTAATAAAGAAGTCTTTGTAGGTAGTAATATAAAAATATTATTAATGAACAAGAAATAAGGTTTTATGATCTATAAGAACAGACACCTGGATTTGGTTGGGTATATGCTTGTCTCCAAGCGTCATATTTTTGATAGAAGTCCTCAATATTAATTCCAAAGACCAACTGAAAAACATCCTGCCATTGACCCTCAGAAGCCGACTCAGGGCTTAGACCCTCATAATATGCTCGGAGCGCCATTGGACCCTTCATTTCTATTAACATTGCAACAGCTTGGAAAGCAGCTGCATAGTTGTTGCCTGGTGTTTTGTTAAAATCAGTTCTAGATTCTAGCATTCTAATTGAAGCTGTATTATTAGATAACACAGCAGAAGGTTGGCACTCTCTGGCAGATTGAAAACTCATCATCCCCGCATTTCCGGCAGCCTTATATGTGATCCATTCAGCACTTCCTTCCCATAGCCAAGCTGGCCCTCCATAAGAAGTGTTTTGGGCTGATTTAATCCTTAATAATGCAACTTCTGGATTAAAAGCATAAGTTAAGGTATGTCCAATTTCGTGTCCAGCATTGGTTACCCTTCTTAAATCTCTGTTTTGTTCTGATTTCATATAAGCGGATAGCCAGGCGTTACTTTTAGTTGAATAGAAGACTTGATCAGGAGGTCTAGCTTCTTGTCCTGCTGTAGGATCTGCTGAAATAGTAAAGGTGAGTGGAGTAACAAAGGCAAAAGCGAATTCGGCAGTAGCAATTTCACGAATATTTTTTTCAGCCTTTTTAATGTAATCTATATCTTTATCTGTCACCTCGCTTGGATTATAAATATATGTATTTTCGGTTAATGTGGCTTCATTAGGTAATACTTCTCCTGGGGGTTTAATTTGGACGCCAGCAATATCAATAGATGGTTCAGTATTTTCTTCTGCTAATGTAGCGGAGGCTTTTAAAGCAGCTGCCCCGCCAAAAAATAACGCTGCTCCTTTTAATAAATCTCTACGTGTTTTACGTTCACCAAATAACTGGTTAAAGGGTGGAGTTTTATTAATTGATCTATCAGGAATTATTAATCTTCCTTCTAATTTATTATCTACAGACATATATTTTATTTTCCTTAGAACCTTTAGTTCGCAGGACAATTTATTGTCCTATAATATTATAGCACAGCTTTATAATTAACAAAGAAGATAGCAACTTTTAGCTTTTCAAGGTATAATTTCTACCTGTGAAATTAAATGCCAAAAAATTAAGAGCCTGGAAAGGGGAGAGAGTTGGTGAAACCCTCTCCAAAAATGAGATCTATATTATCTTAGATAATGTTCTAGATACCTATAATATAGGGTCAATTTTTAGATTGTCTGATGCTGCTGCTATAAAAAGGTTATATCTTTGTGGCAGAACTGAAACTCCACCTAACCACAGGATTAAAAAAGCTTCTATTAATACCACTAACTGGGTAGAGTGGGAATATGCTGAGAGTGCGCTCCAAGTGATTAATGATTTAAGAGCTGAGACTCAAGATATTAAAATTATTGCTATAGAGCAATCTAAAGATTCAATTCCTTATACACAGTTTAAATATAAAAAACCAATGGCTTTAATAGTTGGGCATGAAAGTTATGGGGTGTCAGAAGAAGTGCTAAAAGAATGTGATGCTATTGTCGAGCTACCTATGCATGGAGTAAATGTGTCCTTAAATGTGATGGTGTCCTTGGCAATTGTTTTATATCATGCCTTGGGTTCTGCTGGCTTGAATTTAGCCAAATAAAGAGTAAAATAAGCTCAAACTATGGTCAATATTGATAAAGCATTAGACATCTTTATAGGTAGAGCAAATAGCATTGCTCCAAAGGAACAACCAGTTTCTGATAATTTTGATATTTTTGACCAAAGGGTTACTCCAGGAGGATTGTTAGATCAATTTAATGATACAAGGGTAGAGCAGCAGGCAGCATTACGGCCTGGAATGTTAAGAGTCTATCAGGTTGGGGATTTTGCTCAGGTTAGTCAAACTTTTGAAGCTTGTGAAATAGTAGCCGATAGTTTAAATGCAGCCAAGATGATAGTTTCAAAATTAGAAGAAAGAGGAGAAGTACCTATAGAAGAAGCTTTGCACGAAGGCAGAAGCTGGACAGAGATAGTACCAATCACAAATCAATTAATACCTTTTGAAGAAGCCGAAAAACCAGTGATTATTGGTGAAGTGATACTTTCTGAGAAAGGTTTAATCTATGCTCAAAATTTAGAGCAAGGTGGGGTAACAGTGACTGCTATTATTAAGGAACAACCTAAAGCTACCTTACCTCTGCCTCAATCAGAACAAGCCTCTATACCCTCAGCAACTAATGACTTTTTACCTTTAGAAGATTTACTGAAACAAACCTCCTAAAACTTGGTTGACATAGGCTCCCTCTTAAGTTAAAATACTTTCACGCATTAACAATGCGTAGCTGGAGAAAGTTCGAAAGAAACAGATAAAGAATACTTCTCACAAGTTAAAACGCACGTTAACAACCGAAGATATAAAATCACTCTTCGGTTTTTTTTGCTCAAAATTTGGGTAAAAATAAACAGCACATTTGTGCTCTGAAGAGTGGTGGGAAATTGTTATATTCAGTATGTATGAATGTAACGAACAAGAGTCAAACAAATGAGGAAGCGTATAGCTTTTTAAGAGTTTGCATTCTTGTCAATTCCAAATCAATGAATTCGCGGAAAAATTAAATTTTCCAGCGTAATCTAGTTTAGGAAAAACTTTTTTGAGAGTTTGATCCTGGCTCAGGATGAACGCT
>DAHXOS010000098.1 GCA_027364775.1 bacterium | reverse complement strand
AGCTAACTATGATTTACTTACCAGAAACAAAAAGAACGATTATCTATTAGCTGGAGTTATTTATTGCGTTTGTGGCAGAAGGAGGACTGGAGAAGGTCCAATGCACGGTAAACATCTATATTACAGATGTACTGATAGGGTTTATAGCCATCCATTACCTCCAAAATGCAGGATTAAGGGTGTTAACGCTCGAATTGCTGATAAACTAGTTTGGGATGGAGTGGTTAATCTGATGACTAATCCTAAACTGATTGAGAAACAGGCAGAGAGATGGATTGGTAGAAAGCAGACCAGGACAGAAAGTTCGGGGGTAAGCGTCCAACACCTTTCAGTTGAACTGGAAAAGCTTAAAAAAGAAGAAGCTCGTTATGTTAAAGCATACGGTTCAGAAGTTATTTCCCTTGAGCAATTCCAAGAAGCAATGACGGATCTAAAAACAAGACGAAATACTCTAGAAAGACAAATCGGAGTATTGGAAAACGAGAAGGATGCTGGAGCAATGTTATTCACGCCAACCAAAGATCAAATCAAGAATATGACCAAGGGAGCAAAAATTGCTCTTAGTACATTGAGTTTTGAGACAAAACAAGCGATAATTCGTAAGGTGGTAGACACGATCATAGCAGATCAAACTACGTTACGAATTCGTGGCTATTTACCAATAAAGGAGAAACAAAATGTCGAGTCTGAGTCTGAAAGTAGGAATAGTTGGTTTACCAAATGTGGGCAAAAGTACTCTTTTTAATGCCCTTTTGAAAAAAAGGGTGGCTTTGTCTGCTAACTATCCTTTTGCAACCATAGAACCTAATACAGGAATTGTGTCTGTGCCGGATCTAAGGTTAGAGAAGTTAGCAGAACTGGTGGCTAAGGAAGAAAAAATGGTTGCTCTACCCCCTTTAGTACCTGCTGTGGTTGAATTTGTTGACATTGCAGGGTTAGTTAAAGGTGCTTCAGAGGGTGCAGGTTTAGGCAACCAGTTCTTATCTCATATTAGAGAAGTAGATGCTATAGTCCATGTGTTAAGAGATTTTGAAGATACTAATATAGTTAGAGAAGGCTCTACTGATCCAAATTCTGATAGAGTGACTTTAGAAACTGAATTAGCACTTTCTGATTTGCAGACTATAGAAAAATTGGTGGTGGCTCAAGAAAAACAAGCTAAAGTCTCTAAAGATCCATTAGATGGTCCAAAGCTAGAGATCCTGAAATTAATTCAGGATGACTTAGCTCAGGGGAAAATTCTAGGAAATTATCATATTGGTGATGAAAGAATAGCTGAGTGGTTTAAATCTTTACCCCTCCTTACCACTAAGCCAGTTTTATATGTTCATAATGTTTCAGAGGAAGAATACGTAGACAAGCTACGAGATCCTTCGCTTAGTGCTCAGGATGACAGATTAGTTATTTCTGCAAAGATAGAGGAAGAGTTATCTGAACTTTCTGAGGAAGAAAGGGAAGAATATTTAAAAGAATTAGGAATAGAAGAGCCTGGGTTAAATAGATTAATTAAAAAGGCTTACTCTTTACTGGGTTTAATTTCTTATTTAACTGCTGGGAAAAAAGAGGTTAGAGCTTGGACTATTAAAAAAGATACTCATGCCCCACAGGCTGCTGGAGTAATCCATACTGATTTTGAAAAAAAGTTTATCAGAGCAGAAGTTATCACTTTTGATAAATATATAGAGGCAGGAAGTATAAAAGCAGCCAAAGAAAAAGGCTGGGTTAAAACAGAAGGTAAGCAATATATTGTCCAGGATGGGGATGTGATAGAATTTCTAATTGGTAGCTAGAGTGTTATTGCCATTTATTTGCAAAGCTATTGAATTTAAGTGCTTAAATTAGTACAATTCCTAAAGCAAAAATGAATAACTACTTATTAACAATATTAATAAATGATAAGTTAAGTGAAAAAGAGCGCAAAGAGCTTCTTGATTCTGTCAGCAAAAATTTTGGCAAGTTAGTTAAAGAGGAACTTTGGGGTTCAAGGTATTTATCTTATCCTATTAATCATAATGAAAAAGCCTTTTACACTCATTATGAATTTGAAAGTGAACCAAACACCATTTCATCTCTTGACAAAATGCTAAAATTAAACGAGGATATTATTCGATATCTCTTAGTTAGAGATAATTAAAAATAGGAATGGCCACACGATCTTGGAATAGAGTAGAGTTAATAGGTAATTTAACCCGCGACCCTGAATTGCGTTTTACCCCCACAGGCACTGCTGTGGCCACTTTTTCTATCGCTACCAACAGAACTTATATTGTAGATGGTGAGAAAAAAGAGGAAGTAGATTTCCACCGGATTGTAGCTTGGAATAAATTAGCTGAACTTTGCAACCAATTGCTTAAAAAAGGCAATAGAGTGTTTGTTTCCGGGAGACTTCAGAACAGATCCTGGGAAGGTCAGGATGGCGTCCAAAAAAATACTACCGAAATTATCATTGAAGACATGATTTTATTGACTAATAAATCTGAAGGATCATCTTATACACCAGATGAAGATCTAACCCCAAGAGAAACTCCAAAAGCATCCAAAGAAGAAGTAGCTGCACCAACAGCAGATGTTACTGCTGAAGTTGCGCCAGAGCCTGCTAAAGCTGCAACAGAAGATCCCGGCAATTTAGACGATCTTCCTTTTTAATTGCTTAATACTTGATACATAATACCTGATACTATATAATTCCATTCATGGCCAAGACAGTCATTAGAAAAAAAGAAAAAACAGAAGAAAAAGTAGTAACTCCTGTTGTAGAAACAGCAGAAGTTAATATAGAAGATGCTGAAAAAGAAACTACCAAAAATGTAGTTAGAACCAAAAGACAGTGTGCTTTTTGTACAGCCAAGAAAAACCCTTCATATACAGATTCTGCAGCCTTAAAAAGGTATATATCAGACAGATCCAGAATTTATCCTAAAGCTAAAACAGGTCTTTGTGCTAAACACCAAAGATATTTAGCAAAAGAAATTAAACATGCCAGACACCTGGCATTATTACCATTTGTTCCTTCTTTATAAATTATTTAAAAAATAAAATACTGTTGTTTAGGCAATATTTTACAAGCAATCCTCTAAGCTACTATACTTAATAGAGAAAGGAAACTTGTTTTAATATGTCAAAGTTAAGTGGTGTTTTTGAAAGTTTTTTAGATTTAGATAAAATCCCTGTTACAGATATAGTCAGATGGCTAAAAAGTATTAAGGATACCAATGCTATAGAAAATGCCATAGCTAATAGAATTATCTACCCTCAGACAATTCCTGTTACCAAAATTGATCTGGAAATTGACTTTGCTATTTTAAAGGAGTTATTACTCCGTAATCCTGCTATTTTTTATGATTCAAAAAATAACCGGATTGTAATATCTGAACAGTATGAACAAATCTTTAACCCGTTATCCCGCTTAGTAACCTTAATTTGTGATGTTATTAACTTACCTGCTCAAGTTGTAAATATTTATGCTGCAAGAGGTAATAGATTACTTGGAAGTGTAATTGCCCCAAAAATTAGCGGAAATTTTTCAGAGGTTTTAATTGAATTAAATAATTATTCCAAAATATTAGAGGTAGGAAAAACTTACTTATTACCTATTAAGGAAAAACAAATATCTGTCTGCTTAAACAAACAATTGACATTAAACTTGGTTGGTGGTGATATAGGAGTCATAATTAAACTATGAGTTTATTTCCAATAACTGGTAATGTAAATGCAAATGTCAGGCAACGGATTATTGTTAATAAGGTAAAGATGGTTAAAAGGGTGTTGCCCGGAAAGGGTGAAATTACAGTCTTAAAAAATGTAGAGGTTAAACCTGAGGATGTATTAGGTAAATATACTTTTAGTCCGGGGTTTTCTGCAGTAAAAATTGCTCAAAGGTTGAAGGTTTCACCACAGGAAGCCCAAAAATATCTTCAGCGACCGATAGGAGGGAGTATCTTTAAAGGCGAGCTTTTAGCAATGAAAAAGGGTTTATTCGGTAAGACAGTTGTTCTTGCGCCTACAGATGGAGTCTTAGAGGAATATAATGTTGAGAATGGAGAGTTAAGGTTAAGATTTTTGTCAAAAGAGACTAAACTTGTTTCTGGAGTTTACGGTGTAATTGAGAATGTCGATAAATCTAGAGGAGAGGTGACTATTAAAACTTTAGTAAACGAGATTTTTGGGATTATGGGAAGTGGTAATGAAAGGTCAGGACAGTTAAATATTTTAAGTCAACAAGGAAGTTTAATTAAACCTTCCCAAATTACTGTTGAGATGAATAAACATATTATTGTAGCTGGTTCTATTATTTATGGTGATACTTTACGCCGGGCTACGGGTTTTGGAGTCAGCGGTATTATTGCCGGCGGTATGAGTGCTATAGATTTTAGGGCTTTTGCCGGTGCTGTCGACCCCAGAAAAAGGTTAGGAAATGATGTAGGTATTTCGGTTGTAGCTACCGAGGGTTTTGGACTTATCCCAATTGGTGATGATATCTTTAAAATTCTAAACCAATACTTAGGGAAGTATGTTTTTATGAACGGCAATACTGCAAGTATTTACTTGCCAAGTCTGAGTCCTGATAGTATAATCAACCTCAGGAAAACTGCTCTTCCATTAAACTCTAGATCACCAGAAATTTCTCCTGAATTAAATTTAGC
>DAHXOS010000070.1 GCA_027364775.1 bacterium | reverse complement strand
CCCCATCTCTTAAGGGTCTGACTGCCTCAATAACTGCAGGCGTCCTACCGATCATCCTTTTTGCCTCTGTCCCAATTGCTAAAACCTGTCTGGTTTTTTTATGAATTGCCACAACCGAAGGTTCTCTTATCACTATCCCTTTACCTTTAACAGAAACCAAAGTATTTACAGTTCCTAAGTCTATACCCAAATCTTGTGAAAAAAGTTGCCAGAATCGTCCAAACATTTGATAACGAGTTTAGCATAAAAAGTTTCAAGATGTTAGGTTTAAAAATTTATAGATTGAAAAAAGCTCTCTACTTATTTAAGATAACTTAAAGTTATGGCGACACGGATTATTCGATGGTCTTTTTATATTCTTTTGAGTGTAACCCCGTTATTTTTTACCAGATATAACTACGAGCTTTTTGAGTATAACAAGATGATGTTAGTTTATGCATTAACAATCATTATTACCTCTGCCTGGATAATCAAAAGCATTAATTGTAAATCTTTAATCTTAAAACGCACGCCACTGGACATCCCTTTATTACTATTTTTCTTAAGTCAGATTCTATCCACTATTTTCTCAATAGATAAACACACTTCTATCTGGGGTTATTATTCCCGTTCCAATGGTGGACTTTTATCTATTACCTCTTATCTTTTGCTTTATTATGCTTTTGTCTCCAATTTTTCCTGGGAAGACTTGGGTAAATTTTTAAAGGTTACTTTAATAGGTGGATTGCTAGTTTCTCTTTGGGCCATCCCTGAACACTTTGGCTATTCATTTTCATGTTTAATTTTACAAGGTGATTTTAGTACTTCCTGTTGGGTTCAGGATGTTGCAGCTAGAGTTTTTGCAAGTTTAGGCCAACCCAACTGGTTAGCTGCTTACCTTGAAATGCTTATCTTTATAGCTGTCTACTTTTTGCTAACAGCCAAATCCAAATTTAACTTTATACTTTATACTTTATACTTTATACTTTTTTACCTGGCTTTTACTTTTACCTACTCTAGAGGTGCAACTTTAGGATTTATAAGTGGATTAGCTGCATTAATTGGTTTACTTACTTTTATAAAATTTGATAAAAAGTTGATAAAAAAGCCAATTAAATTACTTCAAACTTTATGGCTTTCACCTATTTTTAAGAGACTAATTTTAGTAACAACAATTTTAATTATTATCAATTTACTCTTTGCCTCTGCCCTTACTTCTTTTAAATTAATAAAACAGTCTGCAGCACCTACAAGACCAAGCTTAATTGCAAATCCTCCAAGCGGGACTCAACTAGAAAATGGTGGTACAGAATCAGGACAGATCAGGTTAATAGTCTGGAAAGGTGCTTTAGATATTTTTAAAAATTATCCGGTCTTTGGCTCAGGGGTGGAAACTTTTGCTTATTCATATTTTAAATTTAGGCCTGATGCCCATAATAAAGTTTCAGAATGGGATTTTTTATACAACAAAGCCCACAATGAGTATTTAAATTATCTAGCTACTACAGGAATCTTAGGCTTTGGGACTTATCTTTTTATGATCGGCTTTTTTATCTTTTGGGTTTTTAAATTTTTAAATAACAAAAAGGCTTTAGTAGAAGACAAATTATTAATCAGTTGTTTACTGGCAGGTTATATCAGTTACTTAATCCAAAATATCTTTGGATTCTCGGTTGTAGTAGTGGCTTTACTGTTTTACTTATTTCCAGCCTTTGTTTTTGTGGGCAGCGATAATTTATCTGTTTTAAAGCTTAAAAAGGATAATTTGCTTATTAAATTAACTAACGCCACAATCATACGCAGACCGCTTTATTCTAAGGTGTTAATTGGCCTAGTAATTTTAACAGGCATTTACTTTTTAGCAGGTACATACAGATATTGGGTGGCAGATACTCTGTTTAAAAGAGGCTCTGATTTAGCAAACTACGGTAATACCGGCAGGGCTTACAACTTAATGTTTAATTCTACCAAAATTAATTCAGGTGAACCGCTCTATAAAAGTGAGTTGGGTAATATTGCAGCTTTAAATGCAGTTGCATTAAGTGAAGAGGATGCCACACTTTCTGCTACTTTAACAAAGGCTGCTCAGGATCAAACAGAAAATGCATTAGCCATTTCACCTGCTAATGTGTCTCTTTGGAGAACAGCGATCAGAACTTACTTTGCACTTTCTGCTTTAGATAAAAAGTATGAACAAAAAACTCTTGAGGTTATAGACAAAGCCATCTCACTTGCCCCTAATGATCCTAAAATTTATCTCTCTAAAGGGGTTATTTTAGATAGATTTGGTGATACTAAAGGCTCAATTTTAAGCTTTGAAAAAGCAGTGGATTTAAAACCAAACTATCTAGAAGCACTATCTAACTTGGGTAAGGAATATGAAAAAGCCAATCAGAATGATAAAGCAATCTCTATTATGGAAAGAATCTTAAAATTAGTCCCAAATGAACCAGATGCCACTAAAAGGTTAAAGGAATTGAAGAGCAAGGGTATATAGAATATAGTATTTATATAAAATATGAAATCAATTGCTAAAGTTTTGGAAGAAACCAAGGGAATAAAAAGACCTACCAACTTGTCTACTGAGTTTCAACATTATGGAGTATTTTTAGCAGATACTCTAGGTGATCCTAAACATTATTCTTTATATATCAAGCTAGCTAAAAATTATCCCAGAAATTTGCTTGAGGAGGCTTTAAGCTATACTAAAGGCTATTTAACAGCCAAAAATAAGGCTAGAGTATTTATGTGGAGACTATCCCAGCTAAAAAAAGAACATTTAAGTCAGTAATAATACCCAAAAAAGTTAAAAGGAATAATTCCTATACTAATTGAAGAACTATAATTATCTAAATAAGGCAGATAAGGAATTTTTGATCTAGAATTATTGACCTAAGGATACAAAAACTAACCAATCTGGTAAGACATTTAGAAATTTGTTAAAATTAGCCACAGTTATGAAAGTAATCCAAGCACCAAACCCTGCTTTAAGAGTCAAAACCAAAGAGTTAAAAAAAATAACTCCTGCTATTTTGGAAACCATAAAAGAAATGGTAAAGGTGACAAAATCATTCCATGATCCAGAAGGTGTAGGCTTAGCATCAACCCAAATAGGTAAGGGTGAACAATATTTTATAACAAAGTGTGAGGATGATACCTTTAAGGCAATCTTTAATCCTAAAATTTTAAGCTATTCTAAAAAGACTAAGCAATTTTTTGAAGGTTGTCTGTCTATTCCTAATTATTATGGTGAGGTAATCAGACCTATTGGGGTAACAGTGTCCTATATGGACGAGCAGGGCAATACTGTTAAAAAGAAACTGCTCGGACTTGAAGCTTGGATTTTTCAACATGAGTATGACCATCTTCAGGGAAGGTTATTTATGGACTTATTGCTAGAACAAAAAGGCAGGCTATTTAAAGTAATTGGCAAAGATAGAGCAGGCGCAGAAGTCTTTGAGGAAGTACCGCTTTAAGCAAAATTATTAATAACTAACAATTTATTAAATTTAGCAATAATTATGTATAAAATAATATTCTTTGGAACACCGGAATTTGTAACTCCTATATTAGAATCTCTTAAGCAGAACTTTGAAGTTTCGGCGGTAGTAACTGCAGCTGACCAATTAGTAGGTAGAAAACAGGTTTTAACTCCCTCTGCTATTAAAATAAAGGCTCAAGAATTAGGAATTAAAAATATTTTTACCCCTGCTAAACTAAAAGATCCTGAATTTATCTCTGCTATTTCATCTTTAGAGCCCGATTTATTTATAGTCTCAGCTTACGGCAAAATTATTCCACAGACAGTTTTAGATTTACCTAAAAATGGAGCTTTAAATGTTCATCCATCAAAATTACCTCAATACAGAGGAGCCTCACCAATCCAATCAGCAATCTTAAATGGAGATAAAGATAGTGCCCTAACTATTATTAAAATGGATGCTGAGGTTGACCACGGACCAATAGTTTTACAAGAACCTGTAGCAATATCAGATCAAGACAATCTAGCAACTTTGAGTAATAAAATGTTTTCTCTGGCAGCAGAAGTTTTAGTGACTCTAATTCCTGACTTTATAGAAGGAAAAGTTAAATTAAAAGAACAAGATCACCAAAAAGCTACATTTTGCAAGATTCTGACCAAACAAGACGGTTATTTTTCTATTGATAATCCTCCATCTAAAGAACAATTGGATAGGATGATTCGGGCCTATTACCCTTGGCCAAACGCCTGGACTATATGGAAATTTAAAAATAAAGACTTAAGAATAAAGATTTATCCAGCAGGGGTTTTTGATCCTACCCAAATTACTCTGCAATCTGAGGGAAAAAAACCTATTACTCTTAAAGATTTCCTAAATGGTTATCCTGATTTTCTCATTAAACAGCTTTAAAATTATCCAAAGAGACTAAAATATTTAATAGGGGTTTTAATTAAATCTAAGCAGAAGCTATAATTTCACTTTTTTTAAGAACTTCTTTTCTAAAGGATTCTTTAGCTTGTCTTAAACATTTTGTGCAGTATTTTTTACCGGAAAAAGTATGTAGATTTGGTCTTTGAGTTCTTTTGGAAACTTGAGCCCGCAAAGGCCACTCAGATGCTCCTGAGGATCCTTTTTGATGTCTAGACCAAGAAATTTGTCTTGGCTTTTTGTTACAATTAACACAAATTAGCATAACTGGGAAATTTTAACACAACTTCAGCCTAAGATGCAATCGCCTTAGCCTTATTTTAAATCCTGTCTGCTTTTAACAGAGTTTGCCAATACTAATATCAACTTGGGTCATAAATCAGAATCGTTACATCCATTGTATAAGAGTAATTGTCAATCATTATTACATTAATTTATAATAGTCTGGATGGACGGTCAATTCTTTGCATTATCAATTATAATTTTGCTTTTTTCTGTCATTTTGCATGAGGTTATGCATGGGTTGATGGCTTTAAAGTTTGGAGATCATACTGCAGAAAATGCAGGCAGGCTTACTCTTAATCCTATTCCTCATATTGATCCTATTGGAACCATATTTTTACCTTTTATTTTTTTACTTAGTACTTATTTGGGTAATGGGTTACCTTTTTTTATAGCCTGGGCAAAACCAGTACCAGTTAACCCTTTAAATTTTAAAGATATAAAAAAAGGTGAGCTGCTGGTATCCTTAGCCGGTATAGGTTCTAATTTTGCTTTGGCTTTATTGGGTATAGCTCTTTACTATATTACCCCTAATAGTAGTATATTTTTAAAAGCTGTTTGGCTCTATACGGTAAGGATAAACTTAATGCTTGGAGTATTTAATTTAATCCCTATTCCCCCTTTAGATGGGTCTAAAGCATTAATGTCTCAATTACCATACTATTTAGCAAAGGAATATCAAAAGTTAGAGCCTTATGGATTTTTAATCTTAATAGCAATGCTTTATTTAGGAGTAGTCAGCTTTATTTTAAGTAGTATCTTAATCCCCCTCCAAAGCCTTTTAGGGGTGCCCATTATATAGAAAGTTAGCAGCTTTACTCTTACCACTTTCTAACTTGACACTTTAGGCTTGAGAGGTGATAAAATTAATACAGTTAAATATAAATTTATATTTAACTTTTGTTCGAGATAGCTTTTTGCTTTTCGAATGTTTGCCTACTGGGCACGTTTGAATTTTGAGGGGGAATTTTTCTCCTACAAGAATGCCCAAGGAGTCTTTTGAGTATTATGTAGGCCTTGGCCTAATAATCGTGACTCCACCTAATCAAACGGGGAAAAAAACTCAAAACACGACCGAGTAGGCAGAAATCATCTTTTTAGATGAGGGCAGTTCTAGACTGCCTGATCCAAATTAAAAGGACCATTTTTACTCTTCTTTCAGTAGAATTTTTTGCTTTAACTTAAACTTTACCTATAAATTAAACAGTTGTTATTAATAATTCTCCCAATTTATCAACTCTTTGTTGGGTGGCTTCTGATAATTTCATTTGTCCTTTTCCTGTAGATGGCTTTTCAAATACAAATAAATTATCAAGAGCTGCTTTTCCACCAGCATCTTCAGTATATGCTCCAGCATCACACATAAAGTACATCTTAATAAGTTCATACAATTGAGTTACAGGAACACCAGAGTCTTCTGCAATTGTTTTTATGTTTCTGGCTGTTGTTTGTAAATCAAGGTTACCCTGCAAATACTGTCCTAAATTATCCTGATTTGCAACAGCAACCATAACTTCTGTTTCTCTTGGACCAAGTCCTGCACCTTCAATAATCTTAGGTAAGAATTTACTGGTATATTCATGTTGATTTGCTGGATTTCCAGTAATTTGGACTGCTAAGGGTTTGCCTAAATCATGAAGAGCAAGCATCATTCTAAATGCTTCCTGAGATACTAAAGGAGATCTCCATCTATCAGCAAAATATTTTTCATACTGACTCATTACCATTAGAGTATGTTCATCCAGATTGTATCCTTCCCAGACCCCAACAGAACTTTCATATAATCTTTTTATAAACGGTGATTGTTTAAGGGTATCTATGAGCTCTTCGGGCTTAAAGTCGGTCTTTCTTAAAATCTCTTGTACTGTTTTATTTTTAATCTTATATTGCTCAAATAACTCAGGAGTAAATAAAATTTTTCCAGTTTTATCTACTACCGGGATATAAATTTCATTTTGAGCAATAGTAAAAAAAACTCTTTCTAATTCCCCATCATTTTTAGTTAAATCAAATTCAGCAATAAAAGCATCAATCTCTGTTGAAGCTATACCTGTTCTAATTCCTATATGTCTTTCTCCATGTATCTTTGAACCAAAAATTTCATATTTATCTTTGTCATAGGTTGGTGAAGCAAGTTTGTCAGTTCTTTGAAATTGTCCACGGTCCCTTATTACTAATAGAAGATTACCATAGCCACTTGCTAATGAATTTCTAATTGTATTTTCAAATCCTCCTTCTGCATCATCAGGCAAAACCATTGAGGTATCAGTATCAAATGGCGTCATATCCGAATCGGCAGATGCACCAAGATACTCTTTAGCTAATGAACCATTAGCTAAGATATTTTCTAAGAATTTGATTTTTATACCTTTGAGCAAGTCTCCTGATTTTAAAGATATAAATCCTTCAGAACCTTGAATTGCTTCTTTGGCAAATTGAATATTTCTAGAATTTGCCTCTGCTTTTGCAGCATCCATTCTTTTTAATACCTGCTCTATAGAAGAATAACCAAGTGGACGCAGAAACATTGCTGATATTCTCCTAATTAAGGGTTGATCTCCTTTTATACCTAAGTTAGCTTTTAATTCAGCTATACGGATTTCTATATCAGCAATTGCTGATGTTTTACTACCCTTACTTCTACCGTAATTTGAATTAGCATATAGAGTATCAAGTCTATTCAAAAATCTGATAGCTGCCTCTCTTTTGCCAAAATTTTCCGGTCCTTCTAGTGTAGCTGCACCATTTTGCTCAATGTCAGTAATAACCTGTTGACCTACATCCAAAGCCTTTAAGAATCCTTGTAATGAGGGATTTCCAGAATCAATGGCTATCTTTAAAAGGTCTTTATAAATTAAATTGTATCTTTCTGGGGTACTTGCACCAACTAATACAGGGCTTAGGTTTGGATTAGAACGTATTTTTTTTTCAAACTTTTGTGGAGGATGCAATATTTCAAAAACCCGGTAGATCTTACCTACTAAAGGTAAATTATTCCTCTCAAAGACTTGAATAATTTGTTTTAAATAAAACTGAGGGTCTTCTGTTTGCCAAAGTTGTTGAGCTAGTTCATTTTGAAGTCTTTGGATCTCTTTTGAAGGAGAATTTTTAATAATATTAATAACTTCTGCTGCTTTTCTAAGCTGTACTAATCTTTCTGGAGAAATATGAGGAAACTCTGGAAAACTATTAACAACAGTATCTCTGACATCAGCTGAAAAACCTCTCCAAATACTTAATCCTGTTCTTACTGACTCATCAAAAGTATTAAGAATTTCATCTGTTAGTACTGCATGTAGAGTTGTAAAGTTTCTATTATTTAAAAATTGCCTTGCTAATTGAGAGGTAGCTTTACCATTTTTAAATAAATCAGTTATTTCTCCCGGGTGAGTTGATAAAGCAGTCTTAATATGTTCAGCATCAGTTACCTCAGGGATTAAAATATCTATTTGCTTAAATGTTGTTGCCAAATCACTAACTCTTTGGATAAGCGCACTATCAATAACCCCCATTTGTAAAATCCTATCCAGTATGGCATTTTGAGCGTATTCAGGAAGTGTTAATGCACTCTCTAGCCATTGTTGCCTATCTTTTACCGGTATTGCATCAACAACTGATTTCTGAAGTAAAAACATCTCATTTATGTTTATTAACTTATTAAGATCCGGTAGTCCGGAATCGCCATCAGGAGGTAGTAGGTTATATCCTTTAAGAATTTGAAGTGTTTCTATAATATGTGGTTGTCTTAATAAAATTTTATAATATTCAGCTTTACTTTCATCTCTTTTTAGATTATCTAGAACATCTGCAGGGGTATCCTTACCTATTACAGTAATAATATCTTTTAGATCATAAACTTCTGCTAAAACACTACCTGGTCTTAAATAGTCTCTATATGAATTAGACTTATATTGATAACTGTAAAAATCATCAGGTCTTGGCTCATATCCTTGGGTTTTAAGTTCATTAAGAAAAATATTAAATTCTCTACTAGTAAAAAATTGTGTTCTACTTGGTTCATTCAATATAAAACTTACAACTCCCAAAGGGATCTTATTTATGGACCGGTACTCCTCCAAAAGTTTCATTCTATCCTCCGGTTTTGTATAAACTAAATCATAAAGATAAACTAGCTCTTCTTTTTTATCAAAATATCCTAATGCTTCTTCAACTTGGCTTAGAGATATTTTACTTCCACTTATTTGAGCCACTAACCCAACAAAGGCTTGTTTTTCTGGTTCCTGTAAATATTCTTGTACCTTTGAAGAATTAATAGTTTCTTGCAGTCTCTGAATAATTTCAGCTTGAGTTTTAGGTTGTTCTCCATAACGCTCTGGGCGTCCAGTGGTAAACAAAGGTTTATCTATGACCACACCATTTTTACTCAGTATAGTTAAAGGTTCCAAAAGATGAGCTTGTTGTAGTGCATCAATGTTATCAAAAATGGGTATATCTCTTAATGAGTAATTGCGGTGAGATAGTAATGTTACTAAAAAATTAAACTGTTCTGGATTATTTACTAACTGTTGGTACTTTGGCAGTTCAGCAGGAAACACTGGTCTTTCCATAAGTTGAGATAAGACTTTAATTTTTTCTACTACATCAGGTGTAAAGGCAGCTATTGAGGTATCAGATTCAGCAATAGTAATTATATTATCTATTGGATTGGATGTATCAGCGCTATTAGGAAGCCAACTGCCACCCCAATTAGGTATAGCTTTTACAATATCCATCACTTCTTTTGAATGAGGAGCTGTAAGCAAGCTTTTTAGTTTATCTGAGGGGTATATATCTGTATTGCTATAATACATATTTGCCTCCCGCATAGTCTGGATTACTGATATAGGATCAGGATTTGATGCGAGTAGTTCTTTCAATGCAGGAATATATTTTTTGTCTAGATTAAGTGGTATAGTTTTGCTGGTAGAAAATGACCAGGAACCATCAAAATTATGGAATCCTGAAGTAGTAGCGTAATAACCTTTGGATTCCCATTTCTCTATAATTGCAGCCTTTTTTTCTTCAGTTGGTTCCTTTTTTCCCAAATTTTGCCATACTGATTTTTTATCTGTTAAAGTTGTTTCAAAATATTCTACCAATCTTTGGAAACCTTTTAGATCCTTAACACCTTTTAATCTAGCTTCTGCAAGAAGAGCTTTATGCCTTAATCTATCTTGCCAGTTAAATGTTCTATTAAACTGCTCTTTTTCTTGTACAGGACGGTTACGGGCTTCTTCCTCAACTCTATTTTTTAGAAGACTAAACTTATCTACAACCTCTATCTGTCCGGCTTTGAAACGGTCAATCCTTGTTTGATAATTAGCCTTGAGGTCAACCACCACAGCTAACCTTTGGGCCTCCTCCAGATGAGCTTCAGGCTTTATTTGGGGAGATCTGTTAATTGTCTCTGGACCATTACTTTCAATTAAGCTTCCTTCTTCTGCCATATATTAATAGTAGCATTTTGGAAGCACTTTTTATCTTTTAATCTAAAACTTAAGTCCCATACATCAATCATCTAAAATTAGATCCTAGGTTTATTGATTAGTTAAGGATGATATTAAAAAGATATCTGAAGACTTCTAAAGCTGTTATTAAAGGAAAATTAGTAGCTGGAGATTATAAAAAGATAAATTTATTTACTTTTTTGTAATCTGTATAGACAATACATTGCTGGTAGGTCTAGAAGTAAAGAGACAATAATTTCAAATGTATTAGTATTAAGTTTTGTATTTAGGAAAAATATAAAAGAACCTAAGTTTAGAGATGGAACAAGTGAGTTTATTAAATAAATTAGCTCTACTAAGACTATAAAAATAAACAAAAGCTTCCATTTATTTTTTGGTAATAAACCATTCTTCTTAAAAATATAGCTATAAGCAGCAAAAACAAGTATCAGCTGGAACAGTATACTTATAACAGCTGCTCCAACTCCAAGAGAACCTATTACTAGAAAGATACCTAATAATCCTATTAAGCTATAAATAACGAATGTCCAAAAATATATTTTCCAAGCAAGCATATCTAATTATTAATATATTCTAACAATAAATGCAAGCAGCATCTGAAACTACCAGTATCTACCACTTAAAAACCTGAAAATGGAGCCGACAATGGGAATCGAACCCATGACCCCGTTCTTACCAAGAACGTGCTCTGCCACTG
>DAHXOS010000066.1 GCA_027364775.1 bacterium | reverse complement strand
GTTACTACCTGAGTTACTATTCCCCATGGCAAAGCAGCCCTACCTTGCATTTTAGACTGAATCTTATATACCCAGGAAAAAGGTGGAAACTTCCAGCCCAAAAACCAATAAGGAAGTTGGGCTAAATCAAAAAAAAGAGAGGCAAAAATTACAGCAAAAAAATAAAGAGGGTTGACCCCTCTGCCAAACAATAAATAAGAAAGTGTTAGTCCCAAGGTAATATCAAACACTCCTTCTACAAAAAATAACTGTTTGGATTTATTTCTCCAGCCCCGGCCAAAGTCCCAGTGAGGAATTATATCAAGTAAAGGATGTGAGGCAGTTGCTATAACTATACCGAGAGCTGGATTTTGAACAGAGGCTGCAATTGCGCCACCCACCAAAGCATGTGCTGTTGCTGTCATATATTATTCTTAAGTATAACCTAACTGGCCAAACTCAGTCAAAATTTGTTAAGATATGCCTATGCAACCGGTATTATTTAGTGTGGCAGGACAAACAATATCTTCTTTAGGATTATTTCTGGTTCTGGCGCTGCTAGCCGGATTATTTGTAATTTGGAGGTTAATTAATTTTTACGATCTGGATAAAGATAAGACTATAGACATTGTAATTTTGACCTTTGTTGCAGCTTTAATCTCTGCCCGGGTTTATTTTATTTTATTTCACCCTGCAGAATTTAATACTTTAGCTAAGGTTGCTTTGTTCAATAGGTATCCGGGCTTATCTTTTTGGGGAGGGTTGTTTGGCGGTATTTTAGCTTTATGGTATCTTGCATACAGAAATAAGTATAAATTTTGGCAGTTGGCAGATTATTTAATTGTGGCTTCATTTTTGGCGATATCTATAACTTCTCTGGGTTGTTTATTGGGCAGTTGTCAGTACGGTTTGCCCTCTAATTTATTTTTTGCTGTCAGACAGATCGGTTTAATTGAGCGCAGGTTTCCTCTTCAGTTACTTGAATCTATACTGTTTTTGACCTTTTTCTTTTATCTCTGGAAGAAAGTGATTAGGTTTCATTTTAACGGACAAATAGCTTCTAAAGGATTAATTTGGCTAGGTATTTTAAAGTTTCTATTAGAATTTTTAAGGGGGGATAGTCAAAAAATAGTTGGAGCTTTTGGTTTAGGACACATTTACTCAGCTGCAGTTTTGGCTTTAGGGATTTATGCTTACTATACCCAAAGTACAAGGAGGTTAGTTGATGATTTAGGGTTTATCATTAGTCTTATATCCCGTGCTAATAGGCGTAAATTAATAGTATCCAAGCTGAAAAAAAGCTGGTATAATTTTATGGTAGACTGGAAGCTCCGCGTCACCAAATTTGGCAAAAAGCTTCCTAGGAGATTGAATGTCAAAGCTAACCCAAAAGAGTTCTAAGCCTAAAGCAATATTAAAAAAATCAAATAACAATAGATTCACCTTAACAAGGATTAGAGAGGTATTACTCCATCAGCAAAGAAAGGTTGAATCTGAAATTAAGGATTTGGAAAAAGATGACCCGGTACTAATGAACGCTTTGGCAGAAAGCAGTGAACCGGGTACAGATTCTTGGATGGCAGATGTACACACCCGTGCCGTAGCAGCCAAGGCGAGTTTAAGACACATGCTGGAGGGTATATCCAAAGCTTTGCAGAATTTAAAGACAGGTAAATATGGAAAATGTGAAAGATGTGGTAAGGCAATAGAGAAACAAAGATTAGAAGTTATGCCTGCAGCTACCCTTTGTATTACTTGCTCTAAAAAAACTTCTAAGAAATAATCTAATTTTAATTAAATTATCAATAAAAACTAGCTGGTAAGTTTTATCCCACCAGCCAGTTTTAATAATTTCTTCAAACTCTAGTCTCTATGCCAAGGGAGTCTAGCTTTTGGATTGCTCCAAAAATAACCTAAATAAAGAGCCATAACAAATCCACCACCTAGGAAAACCCATAAAGTTATACCTCCCAAATTCGCATTCCAAGGTAAAACTAAAGTCCCGTTACCACTAGCTAGACCGAGAAGGTATAATGCAAAAAGTATATTTACAAACGACCAGGCTACATTTAATTCTGGTGAGGATACTCTTTTAAATGGAGTCATATGAGTTTGTCCAGTAATACCTTTAAATAAATGTGGTAAAGAATTCCACGCAAACATACCAGCTAAAAAGTACCAAAGTAAATCCATTCTTTTTCTCACCTCCTTATAACAATTATTTTAACAATATATTGTTGAATTAATCATTCACATGAATTTCAATGAAAGTCAAATTTATGCTTTTTAATTGTTTCTTATATTAGTAAAAGGTTGGAGATCGGAACGTATTGATATTGACAAAATATGGTATTAAGTTTATGTTTTAATGAACTTAACTAAATAAAGTGAAATTTGCCAATTTATATACTACTTTGAAGTGGAAGGATTTAAATATCCTATAGGAGAAAAATATACAAATAGTATATAATACATCAAATGGCAATAGAAGAACGCATTTTATCTGAGTAGCTTATGAATGACAGAATTTCTGCTGGCAGAGTTGTTAGAGCAGCTCACAGATTTCAGGCATCTAATCCAGAACATTTAGATAAAGTAGCTGATATTATCATAAAAGGAGGGGTAGTTGCTTTTCCTTTCAATGGTGTTTTTGGGTTGCTCGGAGATGTAGACAACCCTGCTGCAGCTGAACAAATCCATGTAGCTAAAGGTAGACCATTGGATAAAAAACTAATTACTATTGCAGATCCTACAGTCATTCATGAAATAGGAGATTTGGATAGGGTTCCATTCGATTTAAATGGTTTAGAACCTATGCTTCGAAGGATTCATGCATTAGGAATAATTTTTCCTGCAGCAAAAACTGCTCCTCAGCACTTAGTAGATTCTGAAAAAGGAACAATCGTGGTTATATGGACACAATATGAGCCTTTAATTCAATTAGATCAAAGATTAAGAGCAAGAGGAGTTAGAGCTATGGTAGGTACGTCAGCTAATTTAAAGGACCAACCTACTCATATTGAAGCTAAGGGACTATGGAATGATTTTTCAACAACCATTGATGGTATAGTAGAAGCTAATTTTGACCATCTTAAAGATAAGCCCTATAGACTTAAATCTA
Source organism: bacterium (assembly GCA_027364775.1). Lineage (GTDB taxonomy): Bacteria > Patescibacteriota > Microgenomatia > Daviesbacterales > UBA10151 > DAHXOS01. Next base: position 4,276 of record DAHXOS010000066.1, on the reverse strand, counting down.
CCTCTATGCTTGATTTTACTGATATTAGACCTAGATTACATAGGAGCGGAAACGTATCAGTTAAGGAAATAGAAGAAGCGTTAAGAGAACATAATTTTCCTGAATTGTATATTCCTAGGGATGTAATTCAAGTTCATGGTAGGGAAATAACTGCTCAAGTTCCAGTTATTACTGCTGAAGATCCTACCCCTAAGTCATGGTTTGAGAGAATATTTGGTAAGCTTCATTTAACTCAGTAAAGAAAAATTATATACTTTAATAAGGTATATGATTTTATCTGTCTTACTATTAATAGCAATAGCTTTAATAATCTTTCTTGTTTCAGCTTTGCTTTCTCTTAGACGGAAAGTTAATGAAACAACCAAAACACTTACTGCTGTTAGGCGTATTTATAGATTGATTCTAGAGGATTTAGATTTTGATTCAGTAGTCCAAAAAACTGCAAACAGCATTCCTGAAGAGTTAAAATTTGGTACGGGTGTGGTGTCTATATATGATGAAAGGACTAGGACAATCCGAAGAATCAGTGCTTCAGTTACTTCTCAAGCTCAAAATGCTGTAAAAACTCTTAATGCCTCTATCAAAAAACCATTTAATAAGATTGAAATATCTATTGATGATCCAAATAATTTAATGGCAAAGGCATTAAGAGAAAGAAAGATTTTTACCACTCCTGATGTTTATGATGTTTTAGGTCCAGTTCTAACAAGAGAAGAGGCTGCAAAAATACAGGAAATTATGGGTACTAAAACTACTTTTGTTTTACCCATTTTTTTAAAAAATAAACCTATTGGTGTATTTTTGGCTAGCACTCAGAAGAAGCAGGAAAATGTAACAGAATACGAAATGAATATAATTACCGACTTTATGAATACAATTGGAGTTATTATATATAACTCGAAGTTGTATACATCCCTACAAGAAACCACTGAGAGTTTAAATGAAGCCAATACCAAGCTAAAAGCATTGGATAAGTTAAAAGATGATTTTGTGTCTATTGCTTCTCATGAACTTAGAACTCCTATGACAGCTATCAGGTCTTATTCCTGGATGGCCTTAAATAGACCTGATGTAGTGTTAAGTGAAAAAATGAAAAAATATTTAAGCCGGACTTTAATCTCAACTGAAAGATTAATTAATTTGGTTAACGATATGTTAAATATCTCCCGTATTGAGTCTGGACGTATTGAGGTTTTACCTAAACAATTTGATATTCAACAGCTGGTTCAGGATGTGTTTTCAGAAGTTGATGTCAAAGCCAAGGAGAAAAATTTGCATCTTAAATTAACTAATAGTCAACTGCCTTTAGTTTTTGCAGATCAGGATAAGGTACATCAGGTGCTACTTAATTTAATTGGTAACGCGCTTAAGTTTACACCTGTTGAGGGCACTATAGAAGTTAGTTTTTTCTGTGATGGGCAGATTGTAGAAGTTTTAGTTAAAGATACCGGCGTGGGAATCACCCAGGAAAATATATCTAAATTATTTGAAAAATTTGGCAGGTTGGAAAATTCTTATGTTATGGCTGCTACCACCGGGGGAACAGGTCTAGGACTTTACATTTCTAAGAGTTTGGTTAATTTAATGGGCGGTAAAATCTGGGCTAAATCCGGCGGTTTAAATAAAGGTTCAACTTTTATCTTTACTCTACCGGTTGCCAACAAAGAAGTTTTGGCAAACGCTGCTAAATATACTATTAAGTTAGGGGATCAAGCCAAACCTTTAGAACCTGTATCAATATAATGATTAGGGGCTAGTGGTTAAGGTTTAGTTTATGATATAAAAACAATAATGGACAACAATAAATTCAGATTACTAGTTGTAGAAGATGACCAATTTTTAAGAGAGTTTTATCAGGAACTTTTGCAGGCTGAGGGATATTTAGTTGATGTAGCTGCAGAGGGAGAAACAGCAGCTCAAAAAATACATCAGGGTGGTTATAACTTAATTTTGTTGGATATTATGTTACCCAAAAAAGACGGTTTAATGATTTTGAAAGAAAATAAAATTAACCCTCCCCAAAGTGCTAACGGTCCAATTGTGATGTTAACTAACTTAGGTCAGGATGCCATTGTTAAAAATTGTTTTGAATTAGGTGCAGCAGGATACTTAATCAAATCGGCAATCAACCCGGATCAAGTATTAACAGAGATCCATAACTATTTAAAACCTATTACTCCACAAGCTTAAATGTCACAGTTTAAAGTTATATACCAAGACTCTGACCTTATGGTCATAGACAAGGATGCTAATCTAGTGGTTGATTCATCAGAAACCCAAAAAGAGGGCACAATCCAAAGCATTTTAGAAACTGAATATTTTATTAGTGCAAATAGGGCAGGAATTGTCCACAGATTGGATAAAGATACCTCAGGACTACTTTTAATTGCCAAAAATAACTCTGTTTTAGAAAATTTGCAGTTGCAATTTAAAGAAAGGATGGTTAAAAAAGAGTATTTGGCTTTAGTCCATGGTTTTATAGAAGAAGAGGGGGTAGTGGAGGGATCAATTTTAAGAAACCCCCGGGCTAGAGAAAAATTTATAGTAGATGAGCAAGGTAAGGAGGCTTCAACAAGGTATAAACCTGTGAGTAAATTCAAGTTTCAAAATTTGGATTTCAAAATTTTCTATGAGGGATTTAACAAAATTCAAATGAGAAAATTAGAGCGTTCAAATTATGGAGATTTTACCTTGGTTAGGTGTTTTCCTTTAACCGGTAGAACTCACCAAATCAGAGTCCATTTAAAATTTATTAATCATCCAATAGTAGGAGATAGTAAATATGCCGGTAGAAAAACTGCCAGGTTAGATAATAGATTTTGCAAAAGGCAATTTTTGCATGCAGCCAAGATAGAGTTTTATCATCCTAAGGATGGAAAAAAGATGAGTTTTGAGAGTCCTTTGCCGGAAGATTTGAAGCAAGTATTAAATAATCTAACACTTGTAAACGATTAATGATTTACGATTAATGAAATATACGGTATTCTTAAATCATACTTCTTAAATCTTATGAGTATATTATTACAACTTGCCCTGGTACTTTCATTATCCTGTCTATTTGGTTATTTAGTACATCGTTTAAAACTACCTTTGGTTGTAGCCTATCTTCTGGCAGGAGTATCACTTTCTTTAACCAGAACAGTTGCCCAGTTTGGAATTGGTGGAGTAGATGCTAATACTTTAGGTATTTTTAGATTTTTGCCTGATATTGGGATTGCTTTTGTCTTGTTTTTAATTGGGATGGAGCTTGATTTGAGGGAGTTAAAATCCTTAAGTAAACCTATCTTAATTTCCTCCTTAATCCAAAGCTCATTATCTGCTTTTGTAGGATATAACATGGCTTATTTTTTGGGTTTTAGCCAGACTGAAAGTATCTTAATGGGGCTTGGACTTTCTTTTTCTTCAACAGTTGTAATTATTAAGTTGCTTTCAGAAAGACATGATTCTGCCTCACTGCACGGGAAATTATCAATTGGTATCTTATTGGTTGAGGATCTTTTAGCAATTTTAGTATTAATGGCGATCACCTTAAGTGGTAATTTATTCTCTCCTGGAGGTTTTGACTCTTTGTCTTTGGTTCAACTCTTACTTAAAGCCTTAGGGTTATTTTTCTTAAGCTTTATCTTTGCCAGGTATATTTTAGAAAGAATTTTTGATGAAGTAGCAAATTCTGTAGAGCTACTTTTTTTAAATGCTATAACTTGGTGTTTTATTTTTACTTCAATTTCTTTGGCTTTAGGTTTTTCAGTGGTTATCGGTGCATTCTTAGCCGGAGTGGCTTTGGCATCTTCTCCCTATAGATTTCAAATTCAGGGTAAGGTAAAACCTTTAAGGGACTTTTTTGTTACCTTATTTTTTGTTTATTTAGGCTCACAGGGGAATATTTTGGATGTTTTAACACCCCAAGCTTTAGCTGCAATTTTAATTTTTACTTTTTATGCTTTGCTAATAAAACCTACAATCTTCCTTTTTTTGTTAAGTTTATTTGGTTTCAGAAAACATACTCTTTTTAGAACTTCCTTGAACTTATCTCAAATCTCTGAATTTTCTCTAATTATTTTGCTTTTAGGAGTTCAACAGGGATTGATCTCCCAAACCACTCTATCAGTGATGTCCGCAGTAGCTGTAATTTCAGTAATTTTATCCTCGATATTAGTAACCTTTAGCAAGAGAATTTATCCTTTAGTTAATCCTCTGGTGTCATTGCTTGAACATAAAGGAAACATACATTTTATGGAAGCCAAAAGTAATGGTGAACTTTTAGACCATGTAGTGG
>DAHXOS010000057.1 GCA_027364775.1 bacterium | reverse complement strand
GTATACATATATTCTCTGGTCAAAGCAGCCGGAATTGGCGCCAAAAAAAACCAGGTCCAAAAATATTTTGCCCAGTCAAACTTAGTTTTAAGAAGAACTACTAAACCAATAACAATAAATAAAAACTGCCATAAAGAAATTAAGTCTTCTCCAGGTAAATTAAAAAGTGTGGAGTTTGATCTATTCGGAGATACTAAAAAAGTTGTTGAATAATAACCAAAATAATTCTCGGCAAATTTAGTAATCACATAAGATGGTCTATTATTAACAACCCTATTCCAAGGGTTAGGTAACCCGTCTGTTACTTGTCTTTGACGTAATTCTCCTAAATTCTCTTCATTATATATTGCAGCATCAGATGCTCTTCTACCAGCGCCCAAAAATAAAAAGCTATAAACACTGATTGATAAAAATATTCCAAAGACAGCTAATCCTAAAATTAGATCTCTTCTTGAAAACTTTAACAACCTTTTTTTATCCAAGATTAAAAGCCCTAAGGTAAATAAAACAGTGAAGACCTTAAAGGTATGGTATGTATAAAGAGTAAGTCCAAAAATTAAAGCAGATAGTATAAAATAACGACTATTTTTTAAAGCTTTAAAATAAAATAATAGCCCCAAAGAAAATAAAAATACCCCCACATTTGATTCCCAACCTAAGCGCGAATACTGAATATGCCAGGAAGAAATAGCCATAATAAAAGAAGCAAGTAAGGCAACATCTTTACGTCTTACTACTTCAATTACTAAAAAATAAACAACCGCTACTGTTAATATCCCGGCTAAGGCCGAAGGTAATCTAATTGCAGTAATATTGAACCCAAAAAGGGCTATTGATGGAACAGTTAAATAAGAATAAATTGCTGGTTTATAGTCTCCAAATCCCCGGGGGTTAATTGGCAAAAAATCCCCCCATTCATCTCTACCAGTTTTTAAAATTGAATAGCCAGTATAACCCTGTTGAATTTCATCAGCTGTAATCCCTGGAGGGTATTTATCTAAAGCCACTAGTCTAAAAAAGGCAGCTAAAACAATTATTATGATAAGTAAATATTTATGCATTTATTTTCCAGCTAAAATATAAAAAATAGGTTGATTCTTAGGATTCACTATAGTTTTAATAATAACAAAATTTGTATGCGGATAAGTCCTTAAATCACCGCCGTTTGCTTCATCTCTAGCAGATACCAGATAAAGCATCCCTGGTTTCATTACACTCTCAAAACCACCCTCTTTTGCAAATTTTTCGGTTAAATAACCAAATGCTACTTTTTCATTAAGTTTAAAGCCTTTAATCCCCGGTTCAATTTCCTGAATCATTTGATCAGTTGTAAATTGTTGATGAAATTTTGCCGGATCATACTTACTATAAAAAAGATAACGGATTAGTGATGGTTCGTAAGTATTGTTAATAATTACTTTATTATATTTTGGCTCTAATTTATTGACCTCGTTTAAAGCCTCTTTAAAACCAACTTGCCACCACCTCCATGATTCAACAGGGTAATGAATATAATAGCGATGGAAATATAAAAAATAATTAGCTAAAGCTAAGATAAGTATTCCACTGAGTAAAACTTTTTTAAGTCTAAATTTTAAGCTTAATAATTCATCAAGTCCTATGGTAGCTAAAATAAGTAAGGCAGGTAAAATTAAAATTAACCTAGTTGCATGATACCCTCCTCCACTAGTTAAAGCAGCAGGTACTGGCGCAATTAACAACCAACCAAGGATTAAATTTCTTTCCTTTCTATATTTTTTAAATAAAATAAATATGCCAAAAATAATAAGTGGTAACTCATAAATATATAACTCTCCCATTTCAAAAATAGACTGCCTAAAATTTGGGTCTCCACTACTAAAAAGAAAGTCAAAAGAAAAAGACCTCAAATAATTTTGTAGAAAAATTTGTCCAAAGATTAGTGGTTTATTATGGAATAGTGCTTCTTGAGTAAAATTTATTTTATGTTCAACCCCTGCAGGATCAAAATAAATTTCACCTTTTCTGGCAATATTTAATTTGTCTAACAATACCGATTCTTGAAAAATACTAATTATGGAAAAGCGTTCTTTGGCTACTCCTGTAAAAATAGAGTAAAAAAGAGGCAAGCTTATAATTAGTACAAGTCCTGTGCAAAAAGCATAAACCCACTTTCTAGCAAACAAAATATTTTTAGTAAAAACATTTTTCCAATTTAATAAAAATAGCAGTATTACCAGTAAAGGAACAAAAACTACGGCTGTACTATAGATATAGATTGAAAGACCCAGTAATAAAACTGCTGGAATTAAATAATATTTTTTCTCTAAACCTAAAATAAAAAAATAAATCCCAAAAATAATAAAAGATAGTAGCATTGTTACTTCAAAAGAAGCTCTTGAATATTGTAATTGCCATGGCGAAACAGTCATTAAAAATGCACCAATAACTCCAATTCTTCTCCCAAATAATTTTGTAAGTAAAAAATAAAAACCTATAATTGAAATTACACCCCAAAAAGCTGCTGGCAGTCTGACACCCCATTCATTTAAACCAAAAATCCCAATAAAAGGAATGTCAGAGTAAATATAAAGTGGAGTACGATATTCCGATAAAGATTTTACATAAAAAGGTAAAAAACGGTTGCTTAAATCACGACCTGTTGTAAGCAACGAATAAGCTTGATATCCAACATCTATCTCATCACCAAATAAAGCAGGAGGGACCTGATCCAGTTTGTAAACTCTTAAAAAAACAGCTAGTATAAGGATAAGTGCAGTAAGTATAGGAAGAATTTTTTTCATTAGATATATTGTATGCTGTTTAGGCTCAAAACAAAAGTTATTTCAAAAACTTTCTTTTTATTCTATATACTAGGAATATTATTTTTAAAACGAATACTCCTAATCTACCATGATAAACAATTGAGGAGTTGTAATTTAATACAGTTTTATCTAAAGATGATTTTGTTGCACCAACCAAATGTAAAATTGAAACACAAGGGTAATAGTAGATTTTCTTTCCCAATTTTCTAATCCTTTTACAAAGATCAACATCTTCATAGTACATAAAGTACTTATTTGAAAAACCACCTAATTTATTAAATAAATCTTTTTTTATAAGCAAAGCAGCTGCATAAACTACTTCAACCTCTAGAGGTTTATCGCTTTTGGGATTATATTCCGAATAAGTATTTTTACTTTCTAAAATAAATTCGAAGAACGCTCCTTTTATTGTAGGTTCCTTTTTAACTGTTTTTTGCACTTCTCCGTTAGGCATAATTGTTTTAACTCCTAGCGCTCCACAATCTTTATTGTTTTCGTAAAAATTAATAATTTCATCTAAAAAAGGTGATTTAACTTCTGTATCTGGGTTTAATAAAAAAAGGTACTCACCTTGGGCTTCTTTAACAGCTTTATTTACTCCCTGACCAAAACCTAAATTAATTTCAGATTTTAAAAGTTTAATTTTCTTTTTAAATTTTCCTAAAATCTCATAAGTTTTATCATTAGAGGCATTGTCCAAAACAATCACTTCTGTATTTGAATTTATATTTTTAAAAACAGATAAAATACATTTTTCAATAAAATCTTCGCTGTTATAACTAACAATAATAATTGATGTTTTAAGATTATTCATTTTCCGGTTTAATAAATAAGTAATAATAATAAACTATAAAAAATGCATATCCCAAAACTAAAAAATCTAACAGATACTTATTCCTACTCAATGTAATAAGTATATTATTGTCCGGCAGTAATAAGCCTCTATAAAGATTTAGAAAGTAAAGTGCAGAAAAATAAATTAAAGCAAAAGAATGTTTTTTCTTAAGAAAAACTAAAATTGTTAAAAAAATAACAGCCGGAGCCAAATATCTTTCATGCATTCTGGTTAAAAAAAAGTAATAATTTAAAGAAGTAATAGCAGAAAATAAAATTAATAAGTAAAGTGTAATTTTCCTTTTTATAAAAAAATAAATTAACGGTAAAAAACTTAAACCAAATAATAAATATCCCCATTGTTGCAAAGACAGTATCAAGAATTTTGCAGTATCATCACTACGCTTAAAGTTATACAAAGCCCCCCATAAATTAATTGCATTTTCAGAAGTAGAGAAAGCCACCAGTGAAAAATTTAATTTATATAATTCTAATGGCCATGTTAGAGATGGGCTATGAAACGGCAAATAAGCCAGGTAAAAAATTACTAAACTTGTTGCCACCCCTTTTATTAACCACCTTAAACCTTTTAATTTAAAAATAGTTAACATATAAATACCCCAAAAAATTAATACTGTCTGCTTAGTTAATAATGCTAAGGCTATTAAAACAACAGATATTATTAGTCTGTTTTTAAACAGTAAATAAAATGACCAAACTACAAAAAAAGTCGGCAGTACGTCAATTTGTCCCCAAATAGCTGATAAATATATAATTGATGGATTAATAATTAATATGCTGGATGCTAAATATTTATTAATATTTTCTTTTTTAACAACTAAATATATTAAATAACTTAATCCAACTGTTGATAAAATGGCAGGTAGTTTTAGAAAAGAAATTAAAACATTTTCCCATTCAAAAAAATATACTAAATTTGAAGGAAAAATTGGAAAAGTATTTAAAAAATAAATAACAGAAAGAAATATCCGGTAAAGTTTATAACTTAAAGCAAATAATCCCATGGCAAGCGGTGGATAATTAGGAAAAGCATAATTATAAAACTCACGTCCGTAAAAACCTAAAGAACCTTTTTCAATTATGCTTTGACCCCAGACTAAATGATTTTTAACATCACCTGAATATATCGGTAAACTTACTAAAAACAAAAATAATGTCCCAATTATAAAAAATAAACCAAGTTGAATCCTAGTCATTAAAATTTGTTTTATTAGTTAAATGAAGATAAATAAGAAAAGTAGCACCTAATGCAAAAATTGTTTGAATTAAACTACGCATAAAATTCAAATCAATTTTAATACTTAAAATTTCCCAAATTGTTTTTGATTCATATAGATTTGGATTAAGAGGAGCAAAAAGTCCCAGAGTTTGAGAAGAGTTAAAGAAAAATAAAGAGACTAAATAACTTCCTAACATTAATAAAGTTAGGGGCAAAGTCTTAAATTTAGATTTAACTAAATCAATTATTAAAAATGGTGTTACCCAAATAAACCACTGAGGATGAAAATGAGTAAATATATAAAAGATAAGTAAAATTATTAAACTTTGTTGCCAAAATCTTGTGGGTTTTTGGAAGTAGTAAAAATAAAGATAACTAAATCCTAAAAATAATAAAAACAAAAGTAAGCTTTCTCCTCCTGAAATAGGTATTTGAGCATACAAACTTTTCATTGTTTGACCTGCAAGTAAAGCAGAGGATCTAAAGCCGTGAGAATTAATATAGGGCAAAACAGTCAAAAAGTAAGGAATCAAACCAATTATTAAAAGCAAAAATCTTTGTCTCCATTTTCTAACTGTTAATACAAAAGGGATTAGTAAAAATAACGGGTAAATCTTAAAGGCAATTCCAATTCCTAAAAATAATGCTCCAAGATTAACTTTTCTTTTTAGTAAGTAATAAAGCGCAATTATCGTAAAAGTGGTCGCGATTAAATCAAATTGTCCCATCATGTAAGTTGCATATAAATTAACTGGATTAAAAATCCAAAGGGTTAACGCCCATATTTTTTGTTTTTGGGAATCAAATAATTTAATTAAATAAATTCCAGCTATTAAATCAAAAATTAAATAAGGAAACTTTAATAAAAACAGGTGCAAAGAAAAACTAGGATTATAAAAAGAATTTTTGTTTTCAATTAAAAAATCATTAATTACAGTAAGATTTAGGATGTTAGAAAAAATAAAATTAAAAAATCCTTGAACTAAGTATACTGCTGGAGGATAAATAAAAAGGTCAGTACTAAATATCCTAACAACCTCTGAATTTTTTGGCAGTGTTGAAAGATAGTCATAAAGATCTAAAATATGACCATTAGCAATGAGTCCACCTCCAAACTGAAAAGCTCTAATATCTGGATGAAAGGTTGTAAAAGCTAAAATAACCCTTATAATAAAACCCACTATAATAAGTACCCAATATTTAGCTTTCATTTTTTATAATCTCTTTTATTTTACTGGCAAACTGTTCTTTTGAAAATCTTTTTGCTGAGTTTACAGCATTTTCCGAAAATTTATTTCTTAATCTATCATTGCTAATAAGTTCTAAAGTTTTTTTCTTTAATTGTTCAACAGAATCCCATAGGTAGCCATTTTCATCCTCTGTAACAATTTCTTTTAAACCACCGGCATTTATAACAACAGGTACACATCCTGCAGCCATCGCCTCTACTGTCGTAATCCCAAAGTGTTCCTGAGCTTTTGGGTCACTCTCATTAAAACCTTTTGCATGCCAATAGATTGATGACTCACCATAAAACTTTATTAATTCATTCTTTGGCAAATCAGTATGGATAAAAATATTTGCGCCTTTAGCTAATTGTTTTACTTCCTTTACATACTCTTTGGCACCTCCACTAGTTCCACCAACTAAGTGTAAACTCCAACCAACTAATTTTTTGTCCTTAGCAAGATCTTTAAAAGTATTAATCAGCAATAGGTGATTTTTATCTTTTAAAGTTCCATGAAATCTACCTACTGAAAGAATTTGTTTTTTCTTTGCTAAAACTTTAAAAGATGTTACATCAACAGGTGGATAAATTACTTGCCCTCTAATTGCCCAGTTTTTTTCAATTAATTGCTTAGTAAAAAGAGAATTATAGATTGCCATATTCCAACTTTTCTGTTTAATATAACCCCAAATTCCTCTGGAAGCTTTATTTTCAAATGGAACCTGAAAATGAATAATATTTTTCTTGGCCGAAGCAAAGAATAAACTACCATCAGTTACCAAAAATAAATAGTCAAATCTTCTAAGATATAACATCCTTTCTAAAAATTTACTACCGTTACCAATTGGGGCTTTGGCAAAATTTAATGACGAAAGGTCCATTCCATGGATTCTTTCTATGCGCAATTTTAGTTGTTCAAGTTCTAAAGTTTGAAGATGTAAATCAAGCAATAAATCAACTCTGTGGTCTTCTGCTAAAACTTTAGCTAAAGTTAAGATATATTTTTCTCCTCCTCCGACTGTGTCTAAATAAGGACTATATATGGCAATATGCATAAATTAATAATTGAATCCATTCTCAATTAACTTTTTATCCAAATCTTTGTAAATTTGATCTAACGGTTTTGGCTGTTGTAACTGCCATAACCTGACATAAGTCATAAATAAACTAAAAGTTTGCAAGATTGAATCCATAACTCCAACCGTTCCACCAAAGAAACCCTTTCTATTAATTCCCTGATAAAAAAATTCAGTTAAAAAAATCCTAATAAATCTAAGCCCGGTCATTTTAGGGTGATGAGCATCCACCCTTAACTGTGCATCGATATGAGACCAATCCAAACTTTTTAAAACAATATGATCTAAATTCCGGTGAGTTAAGTGGAGCATTGAATTTTTACTATACCCTAAATTACCAGTAAAAGTTCCAAATTCATGAACTTTTCCTACCCAAGTTTTAAAGTCAGTTTTTTTAAATAATCTAATCATCCAATCGTGACTATAGGGACCATAGCTAACAGGTGTTCCAAAAATTATGTTTTTACGGGAGATCGCAAAAGCTGATTTATTGGTAGTTTTAACTAAATTTAATACCTCATCTTTTAAAGGTGCTAAAACCCTTTCATCTGCATCAACATAAAAAACCCAGTCCCCTTTGGCTTTTTCCATTGATTCATTACGTATTTTAGAAAAATCATCCTCACCTTTAAAATGCATTATATTATCTGTATATTTTTTGGTAATTTCTAAAGTTTTATCCGTTGATCCTGAGTCAACCACAATAATTTCATCAGCCCATTTAACAGATTCTAAACAAGCTTTAATCCTATCCTCTTCATTTTTAGTAATCACAATAACGCTAATCATTTTAGAAAACTTCCCTTACCAAATTTTCCCATCAAAAAGTCAAATAAAGCAAGCCTTCTGACATTATTTTTTAAATTCCTTAATCCCTCTCTTAACAAAGCAAATCTAGTTCTTAATGGCAAGAATTTTGAAGCATACAACATTCTATTCCTAGTAATAAAGTAATCCTGTAGCGGTGTTCCTAAACCAGTAGATTGTGCATTTTTATGGTAAGTTACAGCTTTTGGGATATACATTATCTTAAATCCGGCTTTTTTAGCCCGTGTTGCAAAATCACTTTCTTCATAATATAAAAAATATCTTTCATCAAAAAAACCAATTTTTTCAAATACTTCTTTTTTGATAAGTAAAGCAGCCCCGGTAACATCATCCATCTCTATATCTTGATCAAACTGACCGTTATCCTGTTGGTCTACACCTTTGTGAGATCCTAAAACGTTAGCTTTGTCAAAAATTTTTCCCGCAAACCAAAGAGTTTTTGAATCATCAAAATAGATCTTTGGGTTTAAAAGCTGGGCATTGTATTCATTAGCTTTTTTAAGCAAAATCTCTAGGGTATCGGGCTTAATAGTTGCATCCGGATTTAAAATAAAAACCCACTTGGCACCTTCGGTTAAACCTTTTTTAATACCTAAATTGTTACCTCCGCTATAACCTAAATTATCACCACTTTGAATAAAAATAACTTCTATATCTTTTTTTAAAATTTCTTCTACTCCATCTTCTGAATTATTATCTACTACAATAATTTGAATATTTTTATAACTGGATCTTTTTACAGATTCTACAGCCTTTAAAACTAAATCTTTAACCTTATAATTGAGGATAACAACAGCAACTTTTTCCATATATAATAGTTAGCTAAATTTGTTCTTAGCTTTTTGAAGCAATCTTTTAACAGGGTTTTTAGAAAGATTGCCATATTTAAACCAGTAATTAATTTCTTTTCCTGAATTAACTGACTCTTCCTTTAACTTAATTAAATTAATATTTTGTTCTTTAAATCCCTCAAGTTCCCATACTTTAAGATACATAACTAAAAAAGAAGTTGCCTGCAACAAAGCCAACACAAACCCATGTAAACCATCCTCGAATCCACGATTTGCAAAAAATCTACCTAAAAATTCTCCTAAGGGTTTTGAAATTAAATCTGTCCAATTAAATTGGTATCCTGATTCTTTTAGTTCTTTAGCTTGCACTGTTGCATATCTATCCATTCTAGCTAAGAATTGAGTTAAGGAAGTATAATGATGATGAGTAATTGCAAAGCGCTCTTCAATTGGCAACTTTAAGCCTTGGCCTTGTGTTTGAGGTGGGCGGTGAATTTGATTGCTCCATGCAACCGAATCCTTTTTAAAAAAACGGATATTATAATCAGGCCACCACATTGAAGATTTGATCCATTTACCAAAAATCATATTTTTCCGGGGAATTTCTACATAGGTTATAACACCGTTTGTTGCAACTATATCTTTTAATTTCAGAGCTAAAGTTTCCGGTATTTCTTCATCCGGATCTATAATTAATACCCAATCGTGTGAGGCTTTAGAAACTGCAAAGTTTCTTGCAGGTTCAACAAAACTTAATCTTTTATGAAAAATAACCTTTGCTCCACTTTTTTTAGCAACCACTGCGGAGTTATCATCTGAGAACATATCACAAACCAAAATTTCATCCGCCCATTTTAATGATTTTAAAGCGCGTTCCACATTCTTTTCTTCATTTAGCGTATTTATTACCACAGAAATTTTGTCAATCATAGATATATCTTACCTTAAATTACTCAGGAACTAAAATATTATAAGCAGGAAGCTTTAATTCTAACCTTTTCATCCCACTTAACCTTTCAGAAGTAGTTAATAAAATACTTTTATCTGGAATTTTATCTCTAGTATCCCAAATACCAACATTATTAAAATATGCAGCTCCAAAGAATTTTGCTGCTGCCCCATCTGATTGATATATCTCCCTTTGGATAAAAGGACGTAAACCTCTCTTTGATGCTTGTTGAGCTAATACTTGATATGAATCATTTGATCTGGTTTTAAAACTATCTAAGGTTTGATAATAACTTGGATAAATTAAAAAATAGTATCTAAAAAAATCCAAAGCATTTAATAAAATTAATAAAATAATAAGTGCTGGAATAACTTTAAAACGTTTATTTTTTATCTTATAAAAAGAGCTAATCCCTAAAGCACAGATTAAAGAATACAAAGGCAGTATAGCTAGCAATCTACTAGCCCTGTGTATCGATCCGACAATTCCAAAAAATAACGGAGCTATTAAAAATGCCACTAAAACAAAAGTAAAAATATTTTTTTGCCTTATAGCTTGATATGCACCAACTAAAAAAAGTGGTAGGGTAGAAAGTAGTAGTGCACCGTAATTTCCGACCGAATGGTAAGGAGTACTATCTCCTGTGATGTAAAGAAAAGAAGGATCTAAATTAGATAAATACCCTAAAAAAAATTGTTGATAAGAGTCAAAACTTGCAGATGCACCTCCAAATAAAGCTCCAGGGTAAAGTTTTTGTAAAATTGGCATAATTAAGAAAAAAGGTATTACTGAGGCAATAAAAATATAAACACTTCTATATCTTTTAAATGAAAAAAAAGTTTTTTGTTTTGGATCATAGCTTAACCAATATAAATATAATGTGCTGAGTCCAGACCAAACAGGAACAATAAGTCTCATTGCTTTATAACTGTAAATACTCATTCCCAAGGACAATCCTGATAAAATTAAAAAACTGATCTTTTTTGAGTGTTGATATTTCACGATTCCAATCAACCATAAAATAACAAATGGTAAAGGTGCAATATTATCTAACCCCATATGGGATTGAATAAATAGAATAGGGGTAGTAATAAATATTAATATTCCCAAAAGTGCAAATTTAAAATTTTTGATAATCTGCAGTAAATAAAAAAATAAGATTGTACTAATAACAGCAAAAAAAGTACTAACTGACCTCAAGTTATAAAAAGAGCTGCCAAAAAACTTAAATGTTATTGCTGTTACATATTGAGTTACCGGTTGGCGCCAATCCTGACCATCAATAGATAAAACAAAAAATGGTAAAAACCGGCGGTTCTCATCTCTTAGCGTTTTAGCCAGAAGTGCTCCATTATATCCAAAAGCTGCCTCATCAATAGTTATTCCGGGAGGTATTTCTACTAAACGGTACGAAAAAAAAGTCCAAAGTAAGATAGCAAAAAAAATGACAGTTAAAATTTTTGTGAAATAAACTTTATAGAATTTGAAATATTGTAACTTCACCATTTTCGTAAATTTTTTCAAGTCCCATTAGAGATTGATTAAAATCATACCCATTTACTTTAATATTGTATAGATATTTGATTTTGTTTCTTTTAAAGATCTCTTTTGCTTTATTAGGAAACTGTATAACATCGTTTTGCTCATTTATTCTTCCTTTATAATCAACTCCCATAATCTCTAAATTAACCGTATCTTCTAAAAATACTGGTTGATTTGAAAAAGCTGCTACATAAGCTGTTGATTCATATGCATAGAGGGGAATAGGTGTTGCATATTTATTCTGTAATTTTTTATCATAGCCTGTGACCATTACCGTTCCCTGTGGTTGTTTTTTTAAAAAATTTAAAGCAGCTATCTCTTCATTTGAAATCATAGAAGGAGCCCGGAGTGGCCAGTATTCTGCAAAAGTGATCTGATTTGCCGGTAATAAAGTCACCACTAGTATAATTATTACTACAGCCTTAGCTAAAATACTTTTTTTAATAAATAGCTTACCCAAACTTATACCTGCCAATAAGTTAAAAATAAACAAAGGGTAATAAAAAAATTGAACAATATTCCAATTTGTCCCTTTTTGTAAAAAGACCAGGGGTAAAATTAATCCCAATATTGAAATATAAAGTAGTATCCGTTTGTGTAATAGTTGGCCTATTGAAGCAAAACCTAAAAGTCTTATTCCTAAATTGCCGGTAATAAACACCACAACTCCAATTGAATATGAAACAAATAATTTAAATGGTAAGTTAGATTGCATTGCCAATGCCAGTCTGGTCCAATTTAACCTGTCCGCGGAAGATATCATTGAATAGATTAACCAAAGTGGCGAAATAACAATTAAATTACTACTTGATAAATTATTAGGTAAAAATACTAAAATAGAAGTTAACAAAATCAATCCTGAAAGTAAGATAAATTTGTAATCTTTTTTTAAAAGTTTTTCTAATGAAAGCAGACCTAAAGCTCCTAATAGCAGTATTCCGGCATAAGCTTTGTATTCAATTAATGTTCCCCACGTTAAAACTAAAGAAATTATCAACCAAAAATTGCTAAAATAGCTTTTCTTTTCTTTTTGATTTTTAATTAGCTCCATAAATAAATTAAATCCGGTAAGAAGTAAAACTAAAGAAATTGCATAAGGCGGATTTAGTAAAGTTGATCTTCCTTGTTGAGCCCAAAAAGTCGATTCTCCCCCAAAAGTTCTATTTTGCAAATAAGTTAAGATCCACCCCAAACTGCCACCAAAGTAAACTAAAATTACTGCTATAATCCCTGAGATATGGCCCAACCAATCTTCATTAACAAAAAATCTTTTAACAGTCTGATAAGTTAGAAAACCGATTAATAAAGCAATAAAAAATGGAAAAAATCTAAATAATAAGTCCTGACTATCAATTGCAAATAATTTACCTGTGTTGGCAAGAAGTAGATTAAAAAAGTAGTGGTAATTGGTAAGTAAATTGCCGGCAAACACTGGATTCTGTGGAGGAATACTTCTTTGTAAGCTCGAAATTAATGATAAGTGCCAAATTCCATCATGACCATTAGGTCCCCAGTAACCATAACCAAAATTATAAAGTAACCCACTCTTGGCAACAGTTAGTAACCAATATAATGAGCCACTTAGCACAGCCAAAAATAAAGACAAAGAAATATTAAATTTAAGTTGTAGCTTAATTTTTAACTTAAATAATAAGACAAAACTAATTGCTGGTAATACCCAAATTAATATGTCGAGCTTTAGATATCCTAATATAAAGCTTAAAAATGTAAATAAACTCCAGCCTACTGGTAATGAATATAACCATCTTTTAGAAATTAAATAGCCGGGAATTAAGAAAAACAGAACTGTAAAGATTAAGAACTTTAAGCTATTAATAGAAACCTTTTTAATATTCTCGCTATATAACAGTTTTAGATTAGTGTCTAAATTAATTTTATTTTGGGAATCTTTTTCGCTTTTTACAACCGTATCTAAAATTGCAGTGGACAAAGTCTTTACCTTATCATCAATTTTTATATCATTTGACCAAAATTCAATTTGGCGCCTTACCCCACTTTCGTTAAGATAAGTTATTCTGGCTCCTTGTTCGGTTTGAGCAACTTTAAAATCCGAAATTTTACCTTGGTCTATGACCCACTTTGTATTAAAGTTAACATCATCAATTGCCTCCGAAAAATTAAAAGCCAGTTTCAGATTATCACAAGCTGTTTTTAAACAAACCTCTTCTTTGCTGTCATTTAAAATTCTTAAATCCCTAATAACCGATCCATCCTTGTTATAAAACCAACCCACCCGGTATTTTGGAGTTTGAAACCACACTACCTTTCCTGAAGTTCCCAACGGATCATCCGAAACAAGCAAGATATTTGGTGATGTTTTAGGATAAGACGTTTGATAAAAATTAGCAAAACTCTGCATATTTTTAACTGTCAATTGTCCGGCCTGCTTTTTTTGACTAATTAAATTAATTTGATTTGTATATTCCGGTCCATATTTTTGCCAGGAGAAATCATTTTCTAATCCTACGGTTGTTTGTGGATAAACATTTAATAATTTTTCAAAATAATCAATATTCAAATCATGTAACAAATAATCGTTAGCTTGAACACTATAAGTACTGTTGTATACCCCGTTACCAAAAGCATTAAAAGGATCTCTTGTTGCCCATTGAATAGTTACTATTCCAATCTTCCATTCATCCGACTGGGCCGGCATCAGTGCATTAACGCGGGATGGATAAAACGGTGTCGACCAATATTGTCCCCACACTTGGTACTGATCTGTAGAAAATTGATCAGCTACATCCAGGTTAGTTTGAATCTGATATTTATTGTACAAATATTCTAAAGATCCAGCATCAATCCACCAAGCCCCAACAGATTTAGGATTTTTATTAAAAATCTGGCGGTATTTTAAAACAGCTGTATCGATCAATTTTTGGCGGTCACTTACCGGATATCCGGTAAGTAAAACTGATTTTGCATAGTGCCAATTAGGACTTTGGTTATATTTAACCTGAGCATCCTTTGTTAATGATGGAGTTATTTCTAAAAATAAACCAATTTCCTGATCTGGATTTAAAGTTTTTAAAAAAGAAATAACTTGAGGGTCATTTAAAGCATCATACCTTATAAGCCAAGTCGCTGGTAAATTATTTTTGCTTAATAGTTCATACTGTTTGGTCGGTGTATCTAAAATTGAGTAAGTATTTGACCAAAAATCTTTACCTCTGATAGGATTTACTATAACCACATTTTTTTGCATTTCTGCCTTGACAGGTTTCACTGTAAATCCCAAAAATACTAAAGTTGTTATAAAAAGAAACAGTAAAGTTTTTTTAAACATTTTTATTTTAAAGTTTTAATTGATGTTTTTATTTGCTCCCAAGCAAGTAAGCTCATTAGCCCGCTATAAATTAAACCCCCCATTATAATCACAACTATTAAAGTATAAACATTATTAACCCACATACTGCTTAATATATATGTTATTACTCCCATAATAAGAGCTGAAACCAATGGCCTCCAAATGTTTTTAATTATCTCTATATCAATATTTCTTTTAACTAAAATAACTGTTGCAATCGAGCTAAAGGAGATTAAAGACGATGATAAAGCCGGACCATAATAATTAAATTTATAAGTCAAAATTGGAGTTAAAGACCATTCTAAGATTGTCCACATCACCATTAATTTTAAAGTTACTTTAATTTTACCAATTGCATTTAAAAAATTAGTAAAAGGTGTCGAAAAAGTTGCCCAAAAAGCAGTTATTGCAAATAAATAAATTAAGGGCAAAGCCGGCTCCCATTTTGATGAAACAACATATTTAATTAAACTTGGTGCTATTGATAATAAGCCAAATAAAATCGGATATAAAATTGCTCCTGTTAAAAATAAAGACCGCTCTAAAGTTTGTTTTAAAGCAGCTTGATTATCCTGAAGCCTGGCAAAAGCCGGAAAAGTAATTCTGATCATGATATTCATAACTTCAAGCGGTAAAAAAGCTAAGTTTTGAGCCCAAGTATTAAAACTTACTCCCCTGGCTCCAATTAAGTAGGCCACAACTAGTGAAACCAGACGGTCTTTAAGTAAAGCTAAGATAGAATTTAGCTGAAAGATAATTCCAAAGCCAAACAACACTTTTGCAGCTGGTTTTGAAATACCCAAACTTATTTTCCAAGGAGCAATTAAATAAATTGTTGCAACACCCACTATCACCCGTGCTATTGCTGCATAAGTAAATGACCAAACCCCATAATGGTTAAAAGAAAGATAGACTAAAATAGCATTAAAAACTATTGTTTCTACAAGTTCAACAGTTACTAAAGGTTTAAATTTAAGTTCGCGCTCAAGGAGTAGTGAAGGAACACTTTTTAGGGAATTAAGTGCAAAAACAATTGCTAAAGCCCTAATAAGCCAAATACCTGCAAAATCCATTCCCCTGATATTAGCTGCCAAAGGTGCAAGTATAAAAACAATTACTGCAATTAGTGTAGTCAGGATAGTTTGAATTGTAAAAGTTGTTTTTAAGTCATCTTCACTAACTTGTTTCTTTTGGATTAAAGCTGCTCCTAATCCAACTTCAGCAAAAAAAGCAAATATTGCTACAATTGAATTAGCAATATTAAAAGTACCTATCACTTCAATTGGTAAAATTCTGGCCAAAATTATATTTATGGTTAAAAAACTAATTGCCAGCAGCGCCAGTTTTCGAAAACTTAAAGTTAAAAATCCAGAAATTAATTTTTTATTAATATTTTCTACTTCCATAGTTTGTTTATTCCTTTGAAAGGTAAGAGTAAGCTTAAGAATACAAGAAAGGAAATAATACTTAGACTATTGGCAATATTCCTAACTAGTGTATTCTCAAAACGTCCGTTTACTGTATAACTTCCGGGATTTAAATCTAGTCTAATTCTACCTAAACGGTTTTGATTAGAATGATCAATTAATTTACCATTTAGAAAAGTTTTCCAAACTGGAAAATCAAATACCGGTACTTCAATATTGGCTTTTTCAAAAACTTTTATAGTAAAGTTCCAATTATTAGAATTGTCAGTAAATTTACCAACCTCAGCTTTTCCTGAAATCACCTCAGGTTTTTCTGGTCTTGGCCCCTTAGGCTCCTGTGCAGTCTTTGGTAAATAATCTAAAATTCCCGCTTGTTGTTGAATTTTAAAAGATTCTCCGGAAAGTTTTTCTTTATCGGTCAATTCATAATAATAGTTTGGTTTAAAATAATTTAGATTAAGTCCCACAGTAAGCAAAACAATTACTAAGGATACCCCTAATTTAAGTCTATCTGTTAAATAAATAACAACATAGGCACCTATCAAACTTGAACTAAATATAACTAAAGTTAAAAATCTCCAGGGAAACTGTATAAATTTTAATGGCAAAATAGCTTCCCATATAACTATAGATTTTGGAAGCATTAGAATAACAGAAACAAAAAATACCAAAAACAGTAATATTATCCTGCCGGTATTTTCTGTATCCTTTTTCTTAAAGATTGCAAAAATTAACACAAGTAAAGCCAGAATAATCAGCATTACATGGGGGTAACCAATTTGAAATGACATAGTGTCGTTAGGTCCAAATTGAGAAACTCCATATCCCCAATATCTACTAAAAAACAATTGATTAACTGTAACAAAATGTGCTCTAAAATTAGACCCTCCTTGGGTCAAAGTGTCAATCTGAACTAAATTTTGCTCCAAAGATGCTGGTATTAAAAAGAAGGAGGCAATCCCAACACCTAATAATGATGATAATAATAAAGGTATAAGATTCTTAAATTTAGTTAAATACAAATGAAATAAATTCCACAAGATAAGAACTGAAACAAAAATAAGCGTCATTAAATTGTGATTTAACACAAAAAGAGTAACTGAGAGTGAAGTCATTACAAAATTCAGCCTTGTATTTTTGTATGTCAGTCTATATGAAAATAAGAAAATTAAGGGTGCTAAACTTATTGCAAAACTTTCTGCAATTGCACCTCTTACGTAAGTATCAACTGCCCTGTAAGGTGCAAAAGTATACAGGGAAGCTGCCACAAGTGCTGGCGTTTTTCCATAAAGCTCTTTTGCCAAAAAATACATTGATAAACCCGCAATTACTAAAGGTATAAAAAACAGTGCCTTGGCTGCTCCAATGTAGCCCAAAAAGTAACTTAATATTCCACCTATATAATAAGGTAACACACCATAATAATTATAAAG
>DAHXOS010000051.1 GCA_027364775.1 bacterium | reverse complement strand
CCCCATGCGAGCGGTCTACCGATGACCTACACCCCGTTACAGCTTGTAAATTTTACCATGTTAATAATTACAATGCATTAAGCTCAAATGACAAGCAGAATTTTTTAATAAAATTTGGGAGAGTTCATATAACCTTTTTATCTTTGATTTAATTCTTACAATTACTTTATAGCTCTCTTACTAACAAACATTAATATATTAATTATTGAAAGCTTACCTTTGAGGACGGACAAGGGTAAGCTTTTTTTATGGTTATAAATTCAAAATCCTGCTGATGTGATTACTCAAACCAATTTAATATTTGCATCTTTAAAATTAATAGATAAAAATTATTAGTAATGTCTTTTATCTAATGAACAAATCAACTCAATTTAATAAATTAAAAAAACAGATCCTAAAAATTAATTTGCCCTTTCAAAATACCGCTCATAATTTAGTCCTAGGTAGGGGTAATTTAAATGCTCAAATATTGCTTTTGGGTGAAGCTCCTGGCAAAAATGAGGATCTTCAAGGTCTACCTTTTGTGGGTAATGCTGGTAAGTTTTTAGATCAATTACTTAGTAGTGTTAATTTAACAGAGGCAGATATTTTTATCTCTAATATAGCATTTTATAGACCACCTAAAAACAGGCAGCCAACCAAAAAAGAACTGGCTGAATTTTTGCCGTTTGTTAAACAATTAATCCAGTTAATAGATCCTAAAATTATTGTCTTGTTAGGAAGAACTCCTTTATCTTTATTTTTACCAGAGCAAAAAATTTCAGAAGTCCATGGTAAAGCGAAAAAAATAAACTGGAATAATAAAGAGCTTTTTATCCTTCCTCTTTTTCATCCTGCAGCAGCATTATATATGAGAAATTTAAAACCAGTCTTAGAAAAAGATTTTAAGGAAATAAGAAAGATAATTTAATTCTGTTTTTGCTATCTTTTAACGTTTTGGAGATTGTTTCTTAGCCCTGGCTGCATGAGCCAAACCGTATTTTCTTCTCTCTCTGACTCTTGGATCACGGGTTAAAAGCCCTGCAGATTTTAATAACGGTCTGTAATTTTCTTTATCTAATTGTTCTAAGGCACGGGCAATACCGTGAACTGTTGCCCCAAGTTGTGAAGAAGCTCCACCTCCCAAAACTTTAATAGTAGCAGTAAAACGCCCTAAAGAATTAGTTAATTCAAAAGGTCTTTGGTAGGCTTTTTGGTTAATTGGTCCTTTAAAATATTCTGCAATCGGCTTACCATTAATGGTCATAGGTCCCTGCCCTTTAATAATCCTAACTCTGGCTACTGCCTCTTTTCTCCTACCAACTGCTTGTACGTATCCTTTATCCATTGCTTTCTCCTAACTGTTTTTTGTTAGAATCTTCAGTGTTAAAAGCTTGCTTATATGGATGATTAGTTCCCTCAAAAATAAACAATTTTTTAAGCATTCTATCTGCTAACTTATTCTTTGGCAACATTCCTTTGACTGCATGCCTGATAACTTGATCAGGTTTTCTTTTTAACAAATGAGAAAAGTTTTCTACTTTTTTACCACCTGGGTAACCTGAGTGCCTAACATATTCTTTTTGCTCCGCCTTTTTACCAGTAACTTTAACTTTTGACGCATTTATAACTACTACATAATCACCCATATCTAAATAAGGCACATAGTTGACTTTATTTTTCCCGGAAAGTTTGGCAACAATCTCAACAGATATTCTGCCTAAAATTTGATCTTTAGCATCTACTAAATGCCAATTTCTTTTTATATCTTTAGCTGAAAGTGCATTTGTTGACATTTTATTTTACAGCTGCCTTTCTGGTTATTTTAACAGTTGGGGCTTTAATTTGCTTTTCTTCTTTAACTTCTTTTACCTCAGCTTTTGTTTGTATTACAGCTTTTTTCTCTTCCAAAAGTAAACTCATTTTAACTATCATTGCTCCATCACCCATTCTTCTACCTAATTTGATAATTGAAGTAAAACCAGAATTTCTATTGCCCAGTCTTGGCAATAAATATTTAAATAGCTTATCTTGAGTTTCCCTTTTAGTTAAAAACTGGGAAACAAGTCTTTTTGATGTTGGGCTTTTTGCTTGAGTAATAATCTTATCTACTAACCCTTTAACTGATTTGGCTTTAGCCTCAGTAGTTTCAATTTCTTCGGAGATAAAAAGCGATTGGACTAAGCTTTTGAAGAGTGCAGTCCTTTGATTTTTATTTCGCCCCAAGTGTTTGCCATAAACTTTATGCCTCACCTAAAGACAGCCCCCTCTCTGCAAGCTTATCTGAAATAAGAGTTAAAGACTTAGCTCCTAAGTTCTTAGCTTTCATTAATTGTCCGGGAGCTACAGTCAGTAACTCACCAATTGTGTTAATTTCAATTGCTTTTAATGCATTAGTAATTCTAACTGGCAGATCTAATTCTTCAACAGATGCTTTTAAGACATCATCAGAGATAACGTTTGTTTTAGTAGTTTCTTCCAGTTGTTCCTCTTCGGCTGGATCATAAATTTGTCTGAAAAATCCTGTTAAGATTTGAGCAGATTTTTCTACTGCTTCCTGAGGTGTAATAGTACCATCGGTTGTTACCTCTAAGTTTAACTTATCAAAATCTGTTCTTCTTCCAACACGGGTTTGATCGACTGTGTAATTAACAGCCAAAACCGGAGTAAAAATTGCATCAACTTGCATAACACCGATCTCAGAAGCTTTCTTTTCTTCGGCTGGAACATAACCAATACCGGACTCTGCTGTAAATTCCATGTTTAATTTAGCTTTTGCATCGGTGATGGTTGCAATTTTTAAATCTCCATTTACAATCTCCCCTTGACCTAAAGTGTCGATATCTTTTGCCAGAACATCACCCTTACCTGATTTAGTAAGTCTCATATGAATTGCCTTAGGAGTCACAGTTTTATTATCATCACCGTAAATTTTAACTCTCACTTTTTTAAGATTTAAGATAATTTGAATTGCATCTTCAATAACACCAGGGATAGTAGAGAATTGATGGAAAACACCATCAATCTTGACAGCAGTAATAGCATTACCCTGGAGTGAGTTTAACATGGTCCTTCTTAAGCTATTGCCTAAAGTATGACCGTAACCCTGCTCTAAAGGTTCTATAGAAATTAAAGCGGTATTATCTTTTTGTTCTTCAACCTGTAATTTAAATTTTGTCATTTTTTTATTTTCTATTTAAATCCACAAATACTAAAGGTAAATCATCCCTTACCTGCTATAGTACTCAACAATTAATTGTTCAGTAACAGCCTTTTCCATTTCTTCCCTCTCAGGAAGTCTGTTTACCTTACCGACAGTAGCTGTTCTTTCTAGCCATTCAGGCACACTAGAATTCTCCTGCAAATTTTTTGCAACCTGTGTATTATCCACAAATTTAGCTCCAATTGCAACTACTGAATTAATTTTTACTCTAAATGAAGGGATATCGACCTTTTTGCCGTCTACCGTGATATGACCGTGTGAAACCATTTGCCTGGCTTCCGGTCTGGATTTAGCAAAACCTAATCTGTAAACTACATTATCTAGTCTGCTCTCCAGTAGTTCTAAAAGAGTTTGGCCGGTCGCACCTTTTTTCTTAGCAGCCTCATTAAAAGTATTTCTAAATTGCTTTTCAGATAGGCCATATAATCTCTTGGCTTTTTGTTTCTCCCTTAACTGAGTTCCATACTCAGAAACTCTGGGACGGACCTTTGTTCCTCTTACACCTGGAGGAGTTGGAGCTTTCCGTTCTAGTGCTTTAATGTCCTTTGGAAAAAGAGCCATACCTTCTCTTCTTGATAATCTTCTTTTTGGACCTGTATACCTACTCATAGTTAATTATTTATCGTTAATTGTTTTTACTTATGATTTTTAACAATTATCAATTAATTTATACCCTCCTTTTTTTCTCGGCTCTTGGACCGTTGTGTGGAACTGGTGTTACATCTGCAATCATAGTGATATTTAAACCGGCATTTCTTAAAGCTCTAATTGAAGCGTCTCTTCCTGGTCCAGGACCTTTAATATAAACTTCTGCCTGAGTCATACCAAAAGATTTAGCTTTCCCAACTACTGTTTCAACAGCAGTGATAGCAGCAAATGGTGTAGCTTTTCTGGCACCCTTAAAGCCGGAGGCTCCTGAAGAACTCCAAGCCAAAGAATTACCGGACTGATCTGTTAAATTAACTAAGGTATTATTAAAAGTAGCAGTTACGTAAATCCTACCGCTTTGAATATTTTTTTGGACAACTGCTTTTTTCTTGGTAACTTGTTTTTTAGCCATTACTTAGCTCCTCCTGTTTTTGCAACTACTTCTTTTCTGACGGTACCAACTGTCTTTTTCTTACCTTTTCGGGTTCTGGCATTATGCCTGGTATTTTGACCTCTGACAGGTAAGCCTTTTCTGTGGCGGAGACCTCTGTAAGTTCCAATATCCTCTAATCTTTTAACATTCTGGCCAATTACCCGTCTCAAATCTCCTTCAACCACTATACCTTCTATGGCTTTTTGTATTCTATTTACTTCATCTTCAGATAAATCTTTGATCCTCTTTGATCCTTCAACATTAGCCTTTTTTAAAACTTCTATCACATTTGATCTGCCAATACCGTAAATGACGGTTAAGCCTATATCTGTGCGTTTTTCATTTGGTAGATCAATTCCTGCTATTCTTGCCATATTTTAATTTGAACATTTTTGATCATACTTTTAGCCTTTTCAATTAAATTGAATCTGCCAAAAAGTCCAGTATAACCTCTTAGTTGTTTTCCTCCTTAATTGTTTTAATACATAATTCTTTATTCATAATTCTTATTATCCCTGCCTCTGTTTGTGCTTTGGATCTCTGGAGCAGATCACAAACAATACTCCTTCGCGTTTAACGAATTTACATCCTTTACATCTTTGTTTAACTGACGCTTGTACTTTCATTTATTTAAAATTCCTTTATCTTACTCTAAAAGTAATTCTACCTTTTTCCAGATCATACTTTGGGCTCATTTCCACCTTTACATTATCCCCTGCCATCAACCTAATATAGTGCCTGCGCATCTTACCAGAAATGTGACATAAAATCACCCTACCAATTAACTCAGGCAGCTCTGCACACCTGATAATTTCAACCCGAAATAAAGTACTTGGCAAAACTTCAATTATTTTTCCCTCTACTTCTATTTCTTCTGGTATCATTTGCGCATTACAACCTTAAAATTTTAACAAAATTAGCCTCAGAAAACAACCCATAATACGAATTACTAATTATCAATTAAAAATTATGAATTTTTTCACTCTTAACTTTTAATTTTTTAGACTTTTCGCCAATCTGTTAAAACTTCAGGACCCTCCTTTCCAATAATTACACTCATCTCAAATAATCCACCAATACTATGATCTTGCGTAACATAAGTCCACCCGTCATCAGATAAGTACACTTCTGCATTCCCAGAAGCATAAATTACTTCTATGGCAATTGTCATATTTTCTTTTAAGACCATCCCTGTACCAGCTTTACCTAGCCCTGGTACAATTGGGTCTTCATGAAGCTCTCTTCCTACCCCATGTCCAACTAAAGATTTTGAAACAGAATATCCAGCTTTCTCAATAGTCTGCTGAATCTGCTGTGAGATATCCCCAATTCGGTTACCACTCTTAGCTTCATTTATCGCCTTCCATAACGCTTCTTCACCTAATGCTAAAAACGGTGATTTGCCTCCCCCAACTATTACACTC
>DAHXOS010000041.1 GCA_027364775.1 bacterium | reverse complement strand
TAGTGTTGATACTGATTCACCATTATTCTTGATTCTTTGCATTATTTGTTCTCTAACATTTTTGGCTATTGGTTTAAACATATAGTTCACCTCCTCTAATTATTGTATAGAATATATGTTCAGTTTAATGGGTACCTTCCACATTCCATTTATCTCTGTAATTAAGAAATCTCTAATTACAAACAATAGTTCAAAGAAAAAATATATTACTGTAGAATAAATAATTACTAAGTTAGGATTTTTAATTAAAAACCACCTTTTTACTAAAAAAGATCCTAAAATTACTCCTATTAATAGAATAAGTGGTTGTATTAACCATTTAACAAGCAAAGGAATCTTTATAGAATCCATAAAATATAAAACAACAGCTGTATATAAAATGCTTAAAATAATTGTAATTAATAAATAGATCAAAAAATAAACTACAGATACTTTTAAATTATTTGAAGAGTTACCCTTTGCCATAATCTAATTATACCAAAAGTTTGGTTATAACAAGCATTCTTTTACCTAACCTTATAAAACTCTGGCGGGAGAGTTGTTAATAATTTCTTCAAATGATATTCTTTGATGGATGAAGTTAACTAAAGTACAAGAATTATCAGATGAAATGTGTAACAAACTTCTCCAAGCTGGAGAGGAAGCAATTAAATATACATTTCCTGAACCTAATAATGGATATTCTGTAGCTGTCTTAACTGACAAAGGTAACATCTATACCGGAGCTTCATATAAATCTGATACTTATACTTTAACTATGCATTCTGAAGCGGTAGCTTTAGTTCATGCTGCAAATCATGGGGAAACCAATATAGTTGCAATTACTGGTCCAAATTGCCATATTTGTAAACAACTTATTTATGAAAGCAGTTTAAAATCTGGTTTAGATACATTGGTTATAATTGAAGAAGAAGGTCAAATTAAGCAAATTCCCATCTCTGAAATGATGCCTTATCCTTGGCCTGAGCCATCAATTTAAGTACCTGCTCTCTAATCTACTAATCCACCGAAATTATTGGCTTCTGATAAAAATTGTCTAAGATTTACCTTTGTCTCCGTTGTAACTTCCTAAAACGATCCCTCCTCAACAGTAATGGTTTTACCACTTGTAAATGTTTGCGCTTTCGCAGTTTTAGTACTCGAAGATCGTTTCCTCCCTCTTTGAAGGTCCTCCTGCCTTACCTCTCTTATCTCGGCAGTTAATGGATCAATTTCAGGTGATAGTAATTGATCTAAATATTCTCCATATGCTTTCCACCTATGTGCAGCCTCTATAAGTATTATTGGTGGTTCACCTTGGATAAATTTTTCAGGACCATAATCGGCATAAGCTAATTGAGCTTCCTGAAT
Organism: bacterium; assembly: GCA_027364775.1. Taxonomy (GTDB): domain Bacteria; phylum Patescibacteriota; class Microgenomatia; order Daviesbacterales; family UBA10151; genus DAHXOS01. The sequence goes on along the minus strand of DAHXOS010000041.1, from coordinate 2,166 downwards.
ATTCTCTTGATCAGGGATAGGCTTGGGCTCATTATTGAAAATGTGAGCATTCAAAATTTCTGCGAAATTTAATTCCTTATTATTCACTTTTCCACCTCCAGCAATCAAAAGTTTTACGCATCTCTTTTAGCTGAGCTAGGTTAATGTTAGCGGATACTATCTCGCGCATTCTAGGATTAGCAGCAGCTATAACCTCTAAAGGGGAGCATATTTTACTTCTAGATGCGGTTTCATTTAGATCGTCTACAGCATCACAATAAGCAATAAAGACTTGATTCTCGAAAGCTCTAATTAGCGGTAAACTCTCTATCACATCTGTAGTGCCATATTTCTTTCCAAACCAATAAGAAGGACAGATTACTAAATCTGCCCCCAAAGCACCACGCTGTACTAAATCACTAATGGAATTTGGGAATGCTAAATCCCAACAAATAACCATCCCTATATTACCAAAAGGAGTATGTACCACTGGATTTAATTCATTTCCAGAGGTCACTCCTGGTTCGTTCCAGAGATGTCTTTTTTTATATATAGCTTCTGTTTCTCCCCAATCGTTAACTAGGCGGGCTGTATTGAAAACTTTATCTCCCTCTTTTTGATACGCCCCATATACTAACCACATACCTCTATCTCGAGCTCTTTCCGCAAGAATTTGGTGATGTTTTGTGACATCTGAGGTCTGATCAAGGCCAGTTAATTGAGTTTCAGGAAAAACCAAAAAATTGGTCCTAACTGAATCTATAACATCAGTCATAAATTCCAGGTTTTTATCTGGATGGTCACACTGTTGTATTTGAGCTAATGTAATATTTACTGTCTCCATAAAGTCAACCTATTTATGTATTATAGGCTTTACTATGCTATACTATAAACCATGACCCAAGGTAAAAGTCAAGTCAAACTTTTAACAATTCAGAAATTTGCTGATATTTGCGGTACTACTCCTAAAGCGTTAAGGCTTTATGAGAGTAAAGGAATATTGAGGCCTTTTAAGATTGACCTAGCCAATAAGTACCGCTTCTATTCTTTTGAACAGGCAAAGGATTTAATGTATATTAAATTATTTCAGAATTTTGGTTTTTCGCTAACCGAGATCAAAAGTTTATTAAGGAAGCATAATCTGACTGATTTCATAAACCAGAAGATCAATACTAAGCAATTTGAAATCATTGAAAAACAAAAAGAAAAAGATTTTCTCGTCTACATTAAGAAATTTCTTCTAGAGAAAGCTAATTCAAAGCAAATTATTAAAACCGAAATAGGACCATTTAAATTGATTACAAAAGTAGTTAAAGATGGCGATTATTCTAAAATAGCTCAATATTTAACCGATTTGAGAAAAGTGGCAGACGAGCTGAAAATTGAAACCGGCTCTGATGAATTTGCTTTTTATCTGGATCAAAATTACAAACCGCAACACACTATGCTTGAAGTAGCATTTGAAATTGAAGATGATAATCTCCCAGAAAATTTGTCTCTGCCAGAAGGAATTACAATTAAGGACTTCAATATTACTACTGTTCGTATTTATAAATATAAAGGTCCATATGAATATTTAAATTTAATATACCAAAAATTAATTCAAGATTACAAAATACACAATAGCAAAGAGGCTTTCTTTGATATTTATAAAAACCCATCAAAAGAGATCTCTAAATATGATCTTTTAACAGAAATTGTGTTCCCTCAGTCCTAAAAACCAATTCCTCCTAAAACTAGAATGATCCGGGTTTTCGGACCAGATTCTTCCAAATTTTTCCCAGCTAGTAGGTTACGTTCATATATAGGTGTTGGCAAATTGATTAGAAACTTATAAGGCACTCGTGGAATTCTCAGAGAATCTAAATTTACTAAAAATTTGATTCCACTCAGATTACTCCTACTTTAAAAGATATGAAAAATTATATCAGGAGATTATAGAAGATTGAGGGGTAAATCCCACAGCCAGGGCTCAGGCAATATATATTTTTACCTGAGCCCAAAATTTAAATCTTTTACTTAACCCTTATTATGAGATTCTTTACCTTTTCTGGCCATGGAATGGTGTTTTGAATCACCAAACCAACCTTTTCCTTTACTCCCAACCCTACCACCTTTTTTACCTATCTCACTAAAAAAAGCTGGAGACCTTTGGGATTCTTCTCTTGTAGATCTGGTAGCAGTCAT
>DAHXOS010000038.1 GCA_027364775.1 bacterium | reverse complement strand
CTCCAACCACCAGATGACTATTATACTCAAACATTATTAAAAATGCAAAGAAGAATCTTAGGAGATTAAAACATTACGTAATAATCTTTAGCTTGATACTTTTGCCACTCGTTATCTCTTTTAATATAAACATTCTTCCGGGTTTGTTTTAGAAGCTCTATATTCCATTCCTTAGTTCCCCATAATTTTGTAGGATTACCTGCATCTTTAGTTCTTAATTGACATAAATTAACTATAACATAAATTAGATTAAATTAAATTTTAATAAATATTCTAATTAAGATTTAGGGGTCTGCCTTAAAGAAATAGCTTGAATAGCATTTTTAACCAAAAATCTACTATTTAGATTATTAGCTGCCATGGCTCCAAAAACCCAAACTGGTTCATGAGCTAAAAACCAAGCTGTAGCACCTGCTGCTGACATAACAGCAATATCCCAAGCTTTCCACTTTAAAGAAGGCCTATCCCTCTCTTCTCCTCTAAAAGGTAGGCTATCTACCCTAGCATAATCTACAGGAAATACCAGTTTTAACATTTCTAGTCTTAATTTAATTGCTAAAGTTGGAGGTTTTACCCTAGTGTCTACAAAATCTGCAGGAGTTTCAATGAGTGGTTCTCTACCAGTAATTCTACGGTATGTGGATAATAGATCTCTACTCATTAATTTGTGTATTAATTGTACCCAAAAATGTGAATACGACTTGTCTCAAGTAGACGCGAGCCTAACTTAAAACAAATAAAGAAAGCCTAAAGTTGTAAATTTTTGAATAAATTTTATTCAAATTCAAAAAATCTCAACGTCAAACATTAGTACTCTTAAGCTAAACACATTGCTGTGCTTACACTGAGAGCCTATCAACCTGGTAGTCTTCCAGGGTTCTAAAAGATACCTAATCTTGGAGTTTGTTTCGTGCTTAGATGCTTGCAGCACTTATCATTAAGCAACGTAGCTACCCGGCGCTGCAGGTTTACCTACAACCGGCACACTAGAGGTTGCCTCATCTCGGTCCTCTCGTCATTTATGTTAACTCTAATTTCTTAGAGAATCAGACTATATCTTTCCCGCCAACTTAATGGTACGGGATCGGCATATAAATGAAGTATAAATCCAGAATATCTGGTACCCTCATTTAGATCAAAATTTCGATCAAGTCGTTACGGGGACATCTTCTAAAGTATTTCTTTGATAAGATACATAATTATATTCCCTCATCTTTTTAATCCAAGGTACAATTTCGGTTGGCAATACCAACTTTTGTTGCAACTTAGGAATAAGATCTAACAATAAATTTGCCTGTTTTCTTTTAAATTGTATATAAGGTTGAAGTAATCTTAAAACCTCATACACTTTTTGGAATCCTTCAATTCTTAATTCACAAATATGGTCATTTCTAGTATAGACATAACCACACCTTAAATTTTGTTGAATATTTTCCATTATGGAACGGTATTTATCATCCTGATAAAAGCAGATTAGAGTTTTAATCCGTTTTTTATCCTTACCTGCTTCCCGTTTATGCAACTGAAGCATAATACTACCATCACCATCTAAAAAACCTGCAATGTATGCTAAATCTACTTTAGAAAGTCTTCCCACGGTATTACCCATTTACTTACCCTAAGCTCGCTATTGCTCGCTTGGGGACCCCATAAAAACATTTTATTACTTCTGGAGCCCACAAATCTATAGATTTGGGGTATAAAATTAGGGCTTCACCGTTATTAGCCGAATTGTCATACCGTATTACTACGGTAAGTAGCAATTACTTACTAGAGACCACTCTCCTCAAGTATCAAAACGCCCATACTGGATAGAGTCCAACCTGTCTCACGCATGAAAATCAATTATTACTAATTGCATGGACTATACCACCCTCCTGAAATCATAAGTCTAAATAACTTCGATTTGAGGAGGATCAACAATATAATATAAGTTTTGCTCCAGATTATCTGGTACCTTATATTAGTCCGCCTATGGCGGAACAAGTCTCTACGGGGTCAAAAAACCTTTTTCTTTTAAAGTTATTTCAACAGTTTCAGCTAAAATTATTCGCTTTTTTGAATAATTTAATTGCTGAAATTGATCTATTAGTCTACATAGAGCTAAAAAATCTAAGCTTGATTTTACTTTTTCTTTTAAATTAAGTATTTCAAGCATCAATTTAGCTTGATTTTCTTTATAAATTAAGAACTTAGAGACTACTCTCAAAAATTCTCTTATAGAATTTATATCTCCAATAATATATTCCTCAATCCCATCATTTCTTTTTCTAATGTAACCTACTCCAGTCATCTTTTGAATTTCCTGAAGAGATTTTTTAGATTGTTGAGATTGATAGAAGACAATATAAGGAGCTACTTGATACTGATATTTGTAGGTTATATTTTTTGTTAATTTAACATAAATACTTCCATCAGCATCAAGAAAACCAGCTATATATGCTCTTTGTATACTAGACAACTTATTCAATTTGGTTTTCGACTTCCCTCGGAATTATCCTAGCACATGACAGGTTATCATGTAAAGGAATTCTCCGATATGAGTTGATTTATACTGTTTCGAATTACTCCGAAACGCCGCCTAAATTGACGGTTTGAACCCAGCTCGCGTACCGTTTTAACTGGCGAACAGCCAGACCCTTGGAAGGTACTTCCCCTCCAGGATACGATGAGCCGACATCGTCATTATTCTGTAGTTACTTACAGTTGAGACTATACCTTCATCCTATTTAATAGGAGTCAGCCTTATAATGAAAGTTTAAATCTAGATTATCTAGTACCTTTCATTAGGTCCGATATAAAAATCGAACACAAGTCGTTACGGGATCACAAGAATTTTATATGCTAAATTAGGAATTATAAAAGACATATTCTTTCTGTTTTAATCCTTGCTCCACTTTAAAATTGGCATTAAGAGCATTTTTACCTATTCTTAATGTGCCATCCCCTAAAATAGAGCCAATTAATACAGAAATCTGATTTTTAGTTAAACTTAAACCAGATTTATATCTTCGTAAATAGATTGTTTGCATACTTTCTTGGACTTCCCTCGGTATTGTCCATTAATTTAAGATTATCCGAAGATAACCCAAAAATCAATTAGGAGTTCACCGATATGAGCTGATGATTGCAAAGCTATTTCAAGCTTCGCTTATAATTTAAAAAGACTTTCTAATGTTGATAACAGTACTAATAGAATTACTTCTACCGCACCCCGATAATGTTAAGGTGCCGAACGATCTCGTCC
>DAHXOS010000100.1 GCA_027364775.1 bacterium | reverse complement strand
TCTTAATAGCATTTGCAACCGACTGCTTAGCTGCTATAAAACTTTCTTCAACTACTTTTAAATCTGCCAATAATGTTTGTTTAGCGCTAGTTGCATCACCTTTTACGGTACTTTCTGTTGAGATTTTAAGAGTATAATCTTTTTGTCCTTGAGCAGTAACTTTGGATTGAGTAATTTCTATTGCTTTTTTGGCATCAGCAATTGCTGCACTGCCACTTGCTACTTGAGCACTATCTGTAGAAACTTGCATACGGGTTTGCACCATATTTAAAATCTCACTCAACCTGGTAATTCTTTTATTTGATTGTTCAACTCTTTTTTGATTAATCTTATTTAAATTATCGCTTATTCTTTGAGCGGATTCAGCTTTTCTTTGATCTCTAAAAACCGAGAGCTTCTCTTTTAAATCATTTACTTTAAACTCTTTATCGTCTTTACGGTTTACTAATGAGGCTGACCTAGTGCTGGTTTTGGTAACTAATTCCTGCTGTCTTGATTTAATTTTTTCCAAGGCTGTAACGGAATTATTATTTTTCTCAGCAAATACCGGATAAAGAGGAGTAAAAAATAGTACTAATGCAGCAGTAACAATAACGGGTAAAAGATGTTTCATCTGTTAATTTAACTTAACAAAATCTGTAACTTATTGTCAAATTTTGTACCTCCAGAGGGATTCGAACCCCCGACCTTGACGTTAGAACCGTCTTGCTCTATCCAACTGAGCTATGGAGGCAGGTGATCGTTATTTTATCAGTTCTAGGAGATTTAATCAAAAACAAATTAATCTTTAAATACCTCAGGATGTAGGAATCTTACTAAAGCTGAAATGACACCTTCTCTCTAACCATCTTTTTTGGTATAGAACCATCCTTATAGAAGCACCTATTTAATCAAAGGAGTTATTCTACTATTAATTTACCCACCATACCTAGTTGCCTATGATTACCAACTGAGCAATAATACTCAAAAGTACCAATCTTATCAGCAGTAAATTCTATAGTTTCTACTTTTCCTGAACCAATTACAGAAGTTTTAACATTTAGCTCATCAATTACAAAATTATGAAAAGCAGCACTGTTTTTAAAAGTTACCCTTACCCTATCACCTTTTTTAACTTTAATTTCCACCGTATCAAATTTATAATTGCTAGCTGTAACTGTAAATTCTTTAATCTGACTATTTGTAGCTGCTGATTGGGAAGCTAAAGATGGTACAGTTGGAGTAGGCTGAAGGGTTTGATTGGCTTGCTCAGTAGTTGGTGCAAGAACAGGTTTTTTAGAAATGAAATAAAATATCCCAAATCCTAATATAACTACCAGACTGACAATTAAAAATATATTCTTTGACATCCAGATAATAATAATTAAGTACCTATGTTATGTCAATATTTTTACTGTATAATTAAAGATTGAGATGGTTAAATCTAAAAAAACTAAAATTGTTTGTACTTTAGGGCCTGCTTCAGCAGACTATAAAACCATAAAAGCCTTGGCTGAGGCTGGTATGAATGTTGCCCGTTTAAATTTTTCACACGGTGATTACAGAGAAAAGCTGGAAAAAATTGAAATTGTCAGAAAAGTTTCTCAGGAACTTAAAATACCAATAGCCATTATGGCTGATATGTCAGGACCCAAGTTACGTCTGGGCAGCTTTGACGGAATAAGAGAAATAAAAAAAGGTCAACAATTGGTTTTATCCCTCAACCCAATTAATGAAGAAGAAATACCTATTCAGTTTGATTTAACACCTTTTGTTAAAAAAGATCAGCGGATCTTTTTAAATGATGGTTTAATAGAACTTAAGGTTAAATCTGTTAGATCTAAGCAAATAGTTGGTATTACCCAAAATGATGGTGTAATCTCTTCTCATAAAGGAGTAAACATTCCAGACACCCATCTTAAAGGAATGGCATTTACAGAAAAAGATTACCATGATTGTATTTGGGCTTTAGCACAGGAAGTAGATTATATTGCTGTTTCTTTTATCCAAACAGCTGATGATCTTAAGAAGCCAAAGGAACTAATTAAAAAAGCTAAGTCTAAGGCCAAAATTGTAGTTAAATTTGAGAAGAAAGAAGCTGTTGATAATATGGAAAATATTGTCAGTGAGACAGATGTAATTATGGTTGCTAGAGGTGATTTAGCAATTGAAACTCCGGCTTCTGAGGTTCCAATTATTCAGCAAAAATTAATTAAGATGTGCAGGCAATTCCATAAACCTGTAATTGTTGCCACCCAGATGTTGGAATCTATGACTGAAAATCCCCGCCCAACTCGAGCTGAAACCTCAGATGTTGGTAACGCAGTTTTAGACCAGGTTGACGCTGTAATGTTATCTGCAGAGTCTGCCTCTGGCAAGTACCCTGTTGAGGCTGTTTCTACTATGAATCAGATTATTTATAGTGTAGAAGCTCATCCAGATTATAAACACTATATAAAAATTAACTGGGATGAGATGGAATCTGAGGAGTTATCTTTTAGTGCCATAGCTTCAGCAGCTGCCTCCTTGGCTTATAGGATTCAAGCTAAAGCTATTATTGTCGCTACAGCCTCAGGACGGGCAGCAAGATTAATCTCTTCCTTTAGGCCTGATGTCCAAATTATTGCTGTAACTCATGATTATCAAACCAACAACCAATTAAGCTTAATTTGGGGGATCAAATCTTTAATTGTTGAACCAGATGAAAGTGCTGATAAGTTTTGGAAAAATATTCTTGACGCTGTTAAAAAGGTGGATTATGTAGACCCAGGAGATAAAGTTATTATGGTCAGTGGATCTGTTATAGGTCTTTCCGGGGCTACAGATTCAATTAAAGTAGTTACGGTTTAACTTAATCAATCCATTTTAAACCGCCTATCAGTCAAAAAAGGGTTAGGTTTACGATATACTTTCTCCGAAACCATCAATATAGCCCTTTAACTGTTCTCTCCAACCTGTCTCCACAGTTACACCGTTGGTTTGCCCCTTAACCTTGGATTGGCCTGCTGTTCTATAGTGGCAAAATAGGAGTTAAAATCTATATGCAGAATAATAGATTTATAATTGATGACTGAGGAATATTTTTTAATCATTAAGCTTCCTCTAACGCTTCTAAGAACCATTTTAATCTTCTTAAATCAAACTTAAGTCTGTAAAAATTACCTTCTGAGGAAACAGAAAAGTGATAAAGAGTATTACCACCTTC
>DAHXOS010000029.1 GCA_027364775.1 bacterium | reverse complement strand
CATTAAAAGAGCTAAAGAGTATAAAATTTGGGAAATAATCCTGAAACTCTTTAACAAATTTATCTTTAACGGAGGAATCCTGGATAGCTTTGGTTGATAAATTGATAAGTGTCTGAATATGCTCTTTTAAAGCAGATTGGTCAGGGTCAGGGATATTAGGTAATATTGGCTCAACTTCACTTCTAAGTTTTTCAAAGGCAGTCTTAGTTTCAGGCAAATTATTAACATCAAAGCTAGGATTTGTGATATTCGCCAAATGAGGCTGCTGAGAATTAAAAATAGCAACGATTGTTTCTAATGGCGTCTTAGCCTGTTCCTCTATGGCTGTTAAATCAACTGGGTTAGAATCAGAAAAACCCAATTTTTCAGAGGTCTCATCTCCTAAAACATAAATATTGGGGTAATGTTTCTCTAGGTGGATTTCTACTGATTCATCTTTGACTTCATGCGAGTGGCCAATTTTTTGGAAAATTTCTTCTAAATCTCCCTTAGGACAATCAAACCAAATGCTTATCCTTGGTTTATTATCTTCACTTTGAATTGGGATTGCTTTTTCTCTAATACTTTGACCTGGGTTAAAATCTTCTAATGCTTCCAAAAGTGAGGTTTTTCCAGCTTCATTTTTCCCAGCGAGAACTGTTACACCCTGAGAAGGATAGCAGTCTTCAGAATCAATGATTGATTTATAATTCCAAACTCTAAATTTTTTAATATTCATTTTTATACAAAAAAAGCCCTGATTAGGGCAGCAATTAAAGGTTACTCCAATTCTTACAGAAAATCAAAGTACAAAATAGTAACTAGCCTAGCAAAAATGTTGGATTTTGTATATTATGTTTAAGCAAAATGAATAACTTAGAACCAATCGAGGTGATAATTACAGGTGGAACCATTGACTCACAATGGGATGGAGCCAAAGATACTGTTGTAGTCAGGCAAGAGTCATCACTACCTGAATTTTTTAAAAGTTTAAATCTTTATAATAAAATTAGCTTTACTACAGTTTGTATGAGAGATAGTAGGGAGATTAGTAATGAGGATCGAAATAAAATTATAGAAATTATTGAGGAAAATCCAGTTCAGAAAGTTATTATTACTCATGGAACTTATACAATGCCTGATACAGCAAAATATCTGCAAACTAATTTAGACTTTAAAGGTAAGACTATTGTTTTACTAGGATCTTTTACTCCTTTAAAAGGATTTGATATGTCAGATGCTGGTTTTAATTTAGGTTATTCTTTTTCTCAAGTATTATTACTTGAACCAGGAATTTATGTTTGTATGAATGGAAAAACTTTTACAGCAGAGGAAGCAGCTAAAGATGTTGAAGCTGGTAAATTTTATTCGGAAAAAGGCTTATAAATCCCAAACTCTCCTACATAAGGTCTTTTCATTAGCTCTTTAACTCTTGGTAGTTTATTCTTCTCGGGCAAATGGCCATCGGTTATCTCATTATTTACTCTTCTGACAACCCAGGAGAATTTAGCAGTAGCAATTTCTGGAGTCATCAACCTTCCAGTAACACCACCTAAGGAATCCATAACAGCTTCTCCAGGCAGTTTTTCATCATCTGGTATTAAGGTATCTCTTACCCTTGAAGTAAAAATTACTGGGGTATTATGTCTAAGTAGATCAGCAATTAATGGTATAAAAGAATATGGTTCTCTAGCTGGTATTCCCCACCCATAGCCTTCAATAACTACTGCTTGCCTTCCTTGAGTCGCAGGTACATAAAATTCTGGTTCCAATCCTGGAGTAAGAGGGATCACTGCCATGTCAGTTTCGAAGTCATTAATAAACGTTCCTTCTGTAGGTTTGAAATCTCTTCTATAATTTACTTCAACACCTAATGAAGTCACTTCACCTAAATGACCCCAGTCGGTTGGCCAATATGGTATATAAGACCTTAATGGTGACTGTCCTACTGCTTTAAGTTCTGCATTGCTGCCTCTTGTAATCAAATTATCATATAAAACTACAGCTTCTCTAAAAGGAGTTGCAGCAACCATAGCTGCCTTAATTAGATCAACACGAGCACCACTGTGACCATAATAAGCAGGAATATGAGTACCTGCTACTGCAATAGTTCTGTCTAGTGAAGGACCAAAAGCAAAGGCAAGTCTGGAAGCAATTAAATGAAGATTATCTCGTCCTCCAGTAACCACAAAGCCATCATAGTCTCCAAGCAATGGATGGATAGTATCAGCCACCCTTTTTGTTAAACCAATAACTCCCTCAGTGGTTTGAGTTAAATCTATAATTCCAACGTTGGCAACAGCTGGTAAATCAGGAGAAATATCTAAAGGATTAGCGAAGCCTCTTTCAGCTTTTGTTATTTCTCCAGGTGTATTAATAAAACAAATTCTTGGTCTTTCTGTATCAGCCATAATTAACTCCAACTTATTCTATGAAATGCTTCACCAATCGAGTGAGGCATTGACGCTAAATTTCTTGATGCAGTCTGAATCCAAAATGGGGCTTGAGGTGTCCTTAAGTAATTTTGTATCTCATCAGTTTCATCAAAGTTTCCTGTTGATACGACTGGATCACCATATCTGTAGCCACCATCATAAACAATAGCCAAGGTTACTGATCCTGGCATTTCAGCGGCTAATTGTTCAGCCACTATCATAGAAGCTGCTGAACTCATTCCAATTGATTCAATAACTGGTCTTTCAAAATTATGTAAACCCATTTTTAATTCCATTTGCCTTTCTTTAACTAATCGGATTTCATCAAACATTGTATGGTCTACAAAAGGTAGTTTCATTCCTGGAATGATTGATCCATACATTCTCTGAGGTTTATAGACTAATCCCCAATTTTCAGCTAGCTCAGGATATTTCTCTCTAAATAAAACAGCACTGTCATAATTTTCTACTCCAATCAAAGCAGCTTCAGGAAAGTATTTTGTTCTAGCTCTGTGTAATCCAGTTGAGCTTGAACCATTTCCTATAATTGAGACAATATTATCAACTCTAGTGCCATCTGGGGTTACAGCGTAAGTTTGGAAAAGAATATCTTCCATAGCTTTAGGAGTCATTCCATTTTCAGAATGGTTTACTAAAACCATAGTATGACCATCGGCATTTCTCGCATAGTAAAGATTGAAATCGTCATTTGAATCGGGTCCTGAACAATATGTCCGCTCCCTTTTGCATCTTTGATAAAAGCTCTAGTTTCGGCTCTACTTGCTTCTGGAACATAGGAAGTTGCATCACCAATTTGTTCTACTTTAGCACCAAAGTTCTTCATTTCTTGAACTCTTGCAGCTGGTAAGCTAGCTGGAACGTAAATATGAGCATTGAAGCCTAATCTACTACATAACCAAGCAAAAGAAGTTCCAGCACTACCTGAAGTAACTTCATATAAATCATCTCCTGGTTTTATTACTTTATCCCTTAATTCAAGTGCAGAGAGAGTTTCAAAATAGGTTGGATCATAATGGCTTCCAGATGGTCTGTATGATTCATATTTGTATAAAATAGTAGAACCGTTTACCTGAGGAGCACTAATGACTGGGGTAGTAGAATAAACCAATCCTTTTAGCCTTCTATATTGTTCTGATCTGTCTTGGTCAGTTACTAGTTCTGATGCAGGACGAATTCCAGCAATTCTTTCTCTAATTGCTAAAGTTCTTTGAAAAGTAGTATGAATATAGCCTTCTTGAATAGCTTCAGTAGCCATGAGAGAATTATACTAGAAACCCGTATTAATAGCAAACTATAGGACTTACTTTTAATCAAACTCAGTTATCATAGTTTCTGTGCTATTATTGAGGTCATTTAGACGTAATATAAGTTTATTTCTAATTTCAGTTGATTCTTTAGCTAAGTTAAAAACCTCATCAAAAGAGCAGTGAGGATCATCAGGAGAAACGCTACAATAGCTCAATTTTTGCAAGATTGATTCATAAGATTCAGTGATCCCTTTTTGGGTTTCATAAATCTCTCTAAAGTTTTTAATCAATTTACTGGTATTTATCTCATTACTTTTTACCCACTGCAAATGGTATAGAAACACCAAAGATGCTCCCAGAGCTAAAAATATTAGATTCTTTTTACTTATTGATGGCATTTTTTAGTTATTTCGAAACACTTATTATTACACTCATTATTTTGAGCTCTTCTTTCAGCATTGCATTGCTGATATAACTCACTATTATAGTTGTCTCCATACAGATATGCAGCGTCACAAGCATTACTATTAAATGTATTTTTGTCACCACATTCTTTAAAACAACTCAATGATTCAGATTGAGCTTGAGACATACAACTATTAAATTTATTATTTTGTACCTGTCTATTAAGTGAATCTATCTGCCCTTGAAGATCAGGGTCTTTCTTAGCGGTTACAGTATTAGGCTGTTGGGTTGGTTGTGCGGCTTTTTGGTCTTGGACACACTTATCTTTGCTACTATAGAAAATCCACTTACCATTGATTTCGCAAGCTGTTCCACTGACACAAACACTTCTTCTCATTCTTTGGGTGGACATTTTATCAAAGACGCAATCAATTACTGGGTCTGGATCATAAGTTGTTACTGATGGCGTGGGCAGGGGAGTTGATGTAGCTATGGGGAGTGTAGAAGGCTCTTGATATGTAACCATCTGTACTCCTTCAACTTCTGGTTGAGAAGGTTGAACTTTTTTACTGTCTGCAATTTTAACTCCTGTATCAATTGAGAAAACCAGGATAACTAAAGCCCAAATTATAAGAAAAGGGTAGGAGATTTTCTTAGGAATATACCTGTCTCCTTTAAATGGATTTTTAATATTTATTTTCATTTCTAAAAGCTCTTTTAGATTGACCTTTAAAGCCCCAAGAAGGGGTTAAAAACATCCAGTTCAAGTTATTTGATGTTACTGCTAGTACACAAGAAAATCAAGCACAACTTTGTGCCTATTTGTGTACTGATTGTCAATGTACCTAATGAATTACCTTTGCTAGCTTTAAAAGATATGGGTAGCGATGTTCTATCAAAGAAAGATGTTGCCTTTGGTAACAGACTTAAAAGATTTAGAGGGCAGGTGAAGTTAACTCAAGAGGAGCTAGCCGAGAAGATAGGGTTGTCCAGAGATTTTATTGCTCTTCTGGAGACTGGACGCAGACGACCAAGCGTCAAAACTATTCAAAAGCTGTCTAAAGCTCTGCATGTTAAATCCACAGACCTTTTATCGTATTAAAACTTGACTATAAGATTATTAGTATCATAGCCTGAACTAAAAGTATTTCGGTATTTTTAATAAATCTATGGCTAAAACACTAGTGGAAGCATTGGAAAAAATTACAATTAAACAACTCAAAGAAGCTGGGTACTTTAACGATGGTAAAGCCCTAAATTTAATAGGATTAACTTTTACTTCATCAAAGGGTAACCTAGGTGGTAAAAGATTTTGGTTTGAATGTATTTGTGATAGTAAGGCGAGTATTCTTTACTTGGATGGGAGTAATTATAGATGTAGGAAGTGCTTAAACTTAGCCTACCGCTCTCAAAATATTAAAAAAAGTGTTAGAAATGATGTCATGTTGTCGGCCTTTGATGCTTTAATAGAAGCTCAAAGGATTTTTAGTCAGATAACTAGACCTTTTTATAAAAACCAACCTACTGAAAAGTTCCAAAAAGCTGAGCGTCTTTACTACAAATATCTTAAAATTTCCTACGCACTGAATTAACTTTCAATAGTCTCCAACTACTGTATAATCTAACCAGCTCTTAGCTAATAAATATAAACATGAATAAAGGTGTACCCCCTGTAGACATACAGATTAATGATGCGAAGAAATTTCTTGATGTAGCTTTTCTAATAGATAGAGAGGATTTTTTGGAAGAACTCTATGAATCCAGAAAGAGATGGCAAAAATTTGAAAGATTACCAATCGAACGCCAATCTAAATATTGGATGGACTTCCCTTGGCTAAAAGAAGATAAGGAAAATTTTGAAATGGAGAAGAGAAGGTACAGCGAATTGAATGAAACTTTAGGAGACTCAGAGAAAGCCGAAGAACTAGATTTATTTGAAAAACATGCCCTTATAGATGAAGTTACAGAACTAAGACAAACTATCTTTTTGGATAGGTTCTATTTTGAAGTTAAAAGATTGAGAAAAAAGTTTAGAAGACCTCCTAACTTTGATCAAATTATTGCCCATGCAATCCTTTATGGTGTAGTTACTGAAGAGGATTACATAACCTGTGATGCAAGAGTTGCCTTCCCTGATTCTATTGATCCTCAAGAACCAGAAGTGGTAATTACGCTTTACCCCCTTTTTAGGGAAGAAGAGGTTTTAAGGGTACTTAGAGAAGAAATACCTGGGTTAATGGAAGAATATGAATCTGAGTTTTCTGAAAACTTAATAAAGTATGCACCTAAGAGAGATATAACCTACCAGCGCAATTTAAGGAACTGGTATTGGAGGAAAAAAGCAATGAGTTGGTCTAAGCTTTACCAGAGTATTAAGGAATCAAAAGAAGCTATTCTTGAAGACAAAACTATTTTAGAAGCTGTTAAAGATTATGAGGAAAGATTAACTGTAGCAATCTAACCTTTAGTCGGAGTATCGACATTCTTATAATCCCGTTATCTAAATCTTCTTTAGTATCTTATGATACCCCCATGCTATTAAACAGGGTTTACTGACTGGCAAGTTGACTCGCTTCTCTACTGCTTAGGAGCAGCGGTGTAAACCCTGTTTGTAGCTTAAATAAATATGGATATAAATCGCAACAAACCATCTGATGACAGATACTACAGCACTTCTAATTTTTATTTAGCTTGCTACCTTTTAGCAAGAGGAGCTGAATTAGTAAGCATAAATAAAGATAACCCTAGACGATCAGAATTTGTCTTCGTTCAAAACTCAGAACTTGTTGAATGGATTGATCTTTTTAATTTTGGACCAAAAGATTCTCCTGAAATTTCCCTTGATCCTAGAACTTTTGTTACTGCCATCAAATCTTTAAAGGATATCCTCTATCAAGAAAGGAACAAAAATGAAGAATAAAAACTCTTTTAAAACTCTGCTTAAGTTTCCAAATGGTGTTGAGATAAAGGCCGATCAAATGTGTTGGGCTATCTTTACCCCATCTCCAAGAAATTATTTTTACTACTCAACTTTAGGAGATGCTTTAACTGATTTACTTAATCTAAGGATCAAAGAGCTTGCTAGTGGTGATGAAAGAAAAACAGTAAAAGCATTAGCCCAATCAATTGATCAAGCACACCAAGAAATGAAAGAAATTATTAATGTTTTGACCAGTGTCAAAATCCCTGAATATGACCGTTTAGAGCTGATTGGAAGTACCGAAGATACCAAAGATGACTAATTGGTCATCTCAATAAAAATAAAGATATGCCAGACACTAACGATTTAGAACTAGATATTAAAATACTCAAATTCTCTGCTGACATTAATCAGGTAGTAAGAGAGGATAATATTAAAGCCTTTGTCACTTGGAAGTTTGAAACAGAAAAAGGACTGATAAAGATTTATGGTGGAACTATTAGAGCTAAGAAATTTGGAGAAAGTGAAAAGACTATCCTAAGCTACGACCCACCAGCTATTAAAACCAAGTTTAAGTATAACAAGGTGTTATTTATAGATAACATCGATTTCTTTAAACAACTTTGTAGCCACACAATTGGAAGGTACCCATTAAACTG
>DAHXOS010000023.1 GCA_027364775.1 bacterium | reverse complement strand
CATTAAAGGATGGTGAGGTCGGTCCGGAAGCTACATATTGTGGCTGAACTTTTGGCTTTGCAGGAGCTACAGATTGAGGTGGTACACCGTCTGGAACAATTAAAGTTTGACCAACCTTTAAATTTTGATCATCAGGTATATCATTAAAGGGAAAATCCAGGATTCCCTGAGCTGATGCTTGGTATTTTTTGGAGATCGATTGGATTGTATCGCCTGATTTTACTGTCACTGAAACACCAGAAACTGGCAGGATTTTTAATTTATCCCCCGGTTTAACTGTTTGAACCGAGCTTAAATCATTAGCCCATTTAATTGTATCTACATCAATATTAAACTTCTGAGCAATCTCGGATACTGTTTCGCCTGATTTAACTTCATATTCAAGGATCTCTGAGCGTGGTTTTTGGGAAACATCAGTTTTAAAATCAATCAAGGAATTTAAAAAAGTCCCTGAGGCGTTAGGATCAAAAGTCTGAATAATTCTTGGGTCTTGGCCACCCACCCCGGGAAAAGAGTTAGACAACACTGCATCGTTACCAAAAACACCCATTGAAATTACTCCAACCGAAGCTAAGCCAATCACTGAAGAATGGAAAAAGTGTTTTTGAAATCTCCCCCGGCGGTGCATTAATACGGTGACAGTGGATTTTTTGAGAGTGTCAAATTTGGTGACTAAATTTTTGGTTTTATGGGACTGATAAGTAACAATATATTTAATTAGCGATTTTAAGTCGTTGGGAACGGAGTTCATCTGCTTAACTCTTCTTATATTAAAAGAGCTGCCTATGATTCTAACAGATTACCAAAGAAAGTTGTCAAATTGACAAAGCGTGCTATTGGTAAAGATCAGTTGTTAAATGGTGAGATTGTTTAGGTTATTTTACGTCTTTTAGAGAGCCTAAAAAGTCGTTATTACTTTCTGTTTTCATTAATCTTTCTAAGAAAATTAAAGTCCGCTCTTCGTTGTTTAAGATATTTAACATCCTTCTCATGGTTACAATCTGTCTATATACTTCCTCATTAAACATTAACTGTTCCTGTCTAGTTCCTGAAGCGTTAATATCTATTGCCGGGAAGATTCTTCTTTCAGATAAGTTTCTATCCAAGTGTAACTCCATATTACCTGTACCCTTAAACTCCTCATAAATTAAATCATCCATTCTTGAGCCTGTATCTACCAAAGCTGTTGCAATAATAGTTAAAGATCCTCCCTCTTCACAGTTTCTGGCTGCACCAAAAAAGTGTTTAGGAGGGTAAAGTGCAACTGGATCAAAACCACCTGATAAAGTTCTTCCTGAGGGAGGAACTACTAAATTATATGCCCTGCCCAATCTGGTTATTGAATCAAGTAAAATGACTACATCCTTACCCTCTTCAACTAACCTTTTTGCTCTTTCCAAAGCAATCTCTGCAGCTCTGGTTTGATTTTCTGACGGCTCATCAAAATTAGAAGCAATCACATCACCTTTAATAGAACGGGTAAAATCTGTCACCTCTTCAGGACGCTCCCCTACAAGTACTGCCATTAACACAACTTCCGGATGGTTTTTAGTAATCCCTGCAGCGATGTCTTTTAAAAGAGAGGTCTTACCGGCTTTTGGTGGAGCAACAATCATCGCTCTTTGGCCAAAACCGATCGGTGCAATTAAATCAATGACTCTTTGGGAAAGTGGCAGTTTACCAGTCTCTAAATTAAGATGTTTATTTGGATATACAGCGGTGAAATCTTCAAATTTAGTTCTTCTGACTCTTTTACCATCTTCTGAGACCAAAGCATTAGCATCCTTACCATTAACTTGATCAACCTGTAAAAGCCCAAAGTACCGCTCATTTTCTTTTGGTAACCTGGCTCCACCTTCAACAAAATCTCCAGAGCGTAAATTAAACCTGCGGATTTGAGAGGCTGAAATATAGATATCTTTTTCAGAGGGAACAAATTTTGGCCTTAAAAAGCCATGACCCTCAGACATAATATCCAAATAACCTGCCACTTTTTCAGTAGGCACATCTCTTATTTGAGATTGGTTTCGGTAATCCCCCTCATAACCTCCCTTTTGGGGCCTGTCATAATCCTGATTTTCTGAGTCAGAAGATGATGGTACTCCAACAAAATCATCAATAGAAACTGGCTGGGGGGTAGTTTTAGGTTTAAATAATCTGGTATTGGCCAATTGTAACAAGCCTCCTTTCAAAGTTGTTAAATGAAATAGCTTCTAAGATCACTTCTGAAAAAATATCTAAATATTTTTCTAACAAGGATAAATTATTTAATGACATTCTAGTGTAATAGTAAAAACAAAATCTTTAGGGAAATAGTTAGAGTAGTAAACTTAACTATCTGTAGTAAAACATATCTTGCCTATTTAGTCAAGATATGTTTTAAACTTTCTTAAATTCTCTCTCTTCCCAGATAGAGCTTGCTGCAAATAAATCCTCTTTTTCAGAGCCAAATTTTCTAAGTTTTGATCCTATTGGCAATAATCCCATTAAAGTCCAACCTGCAAGAGGTAAACCTGTTTTTGGTAATTCTTTTACTGATGGTGCATCTGCAACAGACACAACTTTTGGTTCAGGAGTAGTACAGGTTACCTGGTTACCATTAGTTGTCTTAGTATATCCTGTTGGACAATTTACTTCAGCAGTAACAACTCTAACAGTAGGATTGCTGACAACTGGTGGAATACAAGTAACAGATGAGCCTGATACTTGTCTGGTATATCCATCAGGGCAAAGAACAGCAGCAACTGCTGGTTGTTGGTTAACAGGTTGAGTGTAAGTTATATTAGAATCAACTATAGCATTTGGGCTTTTAACAGCAC
>DAHXOS010000020.1 GCA_027364775.1 bacterium | reverse complement strand
AGCTAAAGCACTCGGTCAAGAAATCCCTGAAGGTGTTGCTATTGATCACGAAGGGAACATTACTACTGACCCAGCAAACGCAATGGATGGAGCAATACTACCATTTGATAAAGGCCCCAAAAGTTCAGGACTGAGTTTAGTAGTGGAAATCTTAACAGGTCCTCTAGTTGAAGCAATTTACCCTGGTTCAGAAGATGGTGGCTGGGGTAATTTATTCATTGCTATTGATCCAGAATTATTAACTTCTAGAGAAAAGTTCAAGGAAGGATCAACTAAGCTTATTCAAGCCATTAAGAAGTCCAGAAAAGCTAAAGGACAAGATAGAATTCATATTCCTGGTTGGAAAGGAATTGATAACAAGGAAAAGATTGAAAAAACAGGTGAGATAGAGATTGAAGATAAACTTTATAATGAACTTAAAGCTTTATCTACCAATTCCACAGTATCCTGAGCACATCCCCACCCAAGAGTAAATCCAGCTCCACCATGACCATAGTTATGGATCACAGTTTTATCATCAAACTTTTCAGCTTCTAATCGAATAGCTTCTCTAGCTGGTCTTAAACCCACTGATTCACTAACTATTTCTACATCTTTTAGCTCAGGAGCAATAAGCTTTATTTTTCTTAAGATTTCCTCTGTATCTTTTGAGTCTACTTCAGTATTCCAATCATTTACTTGAGCTGTACCTCCAAGCATGATGTCATTTACTCTTGGAACTGCCAAACAAAGATTATTAGGTCCTTCATCATCTACAACTACCTCATCAAATCCAGTGGGCTTTATTTTTATCATTTGACCTCTAACAGGATAAATCTTGTCGTCATTAAATAACTCTCTTGAACCTAACCCTGTACAATTAACAACTACATCATATTCCTGTAATGCTTCTTTAATGTCTTTAATTTCCTTTTGTATTACCTGTCCTCCTAAGCTCTTAAACGTTTCCATTAAGTAATCCATATAAAGGCTAGTGTCTATAACAATACTCTTAATACGATAACCATCAACATAACCCTCAGGAAGTTCCTCGTTAGTTGGTCTTTCTACCTTGCCTGGGAATCCATCTTTCCACCAAGGCTCAGGTTGTTGTTTATCAAACATTTCAGTAACTGTTCTTATAATGCAGCCACTTTTGGGATTGTCCATAATTTCTTTTTGAATATACTCGAAAGTAGTTCTTGCCCAAGGAATAGCCTTTTCTCTCGGATAACAAAGATATGGATACCATACAGCAGCAGCTTTATTAGAAGTTGTATTAGGAGGCAAATCTTTAGCCCAGATCATAACAGAATAACCTTTTTTCAGGAGCAAAATTCCAGTAGATAGTCCTGATACTCCTGATCCCAATACTAATATTTCTTTTTTGTCATCCATAGTTATAACCTCGTATTAATTAGATTCCCTGACTCATATCTCTTTAGACCTTTATTAAATACCAATGTTGCAACTATTATAGACAGAACTGCATACCCTGCTATCATTAAAGATAATTTAATATCAAACTTCTGAATCAATTGAACAGGTAATGTAGCCATAAAGAAAGCTGGAATAATCGTAAGCATCAAAAATTTTAAAGTTCCAGAAAACACAGATTGAGGGTATAAAACTATTCCCAAAAGAGCATGAAAAAAAGTCTCAGCTGCTTCTTCAAAATTCCCCACAAAGAAAGCAATCGATTGTGTAATCACTATAAAACTAAGAAATATTAAAGCTGTAACAACAGAAAAGAAAACAAAGAGTAGAGTCTTCTCAGGAGTAGGATTAGCAAGGAATGTATAAAATAAAATTCCCGACAATAAATCGCCAATAGCAGAAATCTCAGTTTTACTCACTGCTACATGCCATAAGACACTTTTGGGAAAGGAAAGAAAATAATCTAACTCTCCTTTTGTTATACCTCTGGCCAGTTCAAATGCTCCTCTTCCAAAGATCATCACCAAAGAAAAATTAACAGCTACCAGAGCTTCTAGCAACACTGTATCCTGGAAAGTCCAACCATTTATCATAGGAAATCGCTTAAAAAATATGTACCACAAAATAAGGAAAGCTGTATTATTAACTGCCATCCCTATAACTTGTATTAAAAATGATGTTCTATACTCCATAGCTGAAAGAACACTTAATTTAGTCATCTCCCAGCCTAATGCAGTATATTTACCCACCGTTGATAGAAACATTTTTCACTCCTTTCTTAAACATAAAACTAGCTATGAGCATAAATAATGCTACCCAAAATAATTGAGCTATAAAAAATCGCTCAAAAAGTGTACTGTCAAAATTAACTATAATTCGAGAAGCTCCATAATAAAGTTGTGCAAAAGGTGATAGCTCACCAATATTTCTCACAGCATCAGGGAACAAAGATAAAGGAACTATCGCTCCTCCAA
>DAHXOS010000102.1 GCA_027364775.1 bacterium | reverse complement strand
AAAGAAAACAGGATTTGCGTCAAATTTCTGTTGCGGCAGAGTTATTTAAGCAAACTACCGGCAAATATCCTTGTGCCTCAACCGGCTGGCAAACTTCAGCCGGAACTTGGCTCATAGATAACTGCTCCGGTAGCACTACAAATTTAGTGCCCAACTATATCAATATTATTCCTACAGATCCCAAACAAAATACCTCAACACCCTGGTCATCTAACGGTTATGGCTACTATAGTGCCTCAACAGATTTGGGAACTTGTAAGGCTGGGCAATATTTTGTTTTAGTAACCCAACTGGAAAATACCAGGGACACAGACAGAAATGCTTCAAAACAATATACAGCTTGTGGAATAGCTTACCCAATGGTTGTAAACGGAAATACTTTTTCTGACAACTCTTTTGTAGTGGTAAATCCCTAAAGTATGGGCAAAGATATACCCAAAGCCAAACATGACCATGAAACTTTAAAATTCCCTGATGGCTTTTTATGGGGAGCTGCAACATCTGCCCACCAAGTAGAGGGTAATAATTTAAATTCTGACTGGTGGGATTGGGAACAAACCCAAGAAGAAAATCACCGCTCGCAGGAAGCCTGCGATCAGTACAATAAATATGAGCAAGACTTTGATCTGGCTAAATCTTTAAACCATAACGCCCATAGGCTCTCTATAGAATGGTCCAGGATAGAAAAAGAAGAAGGAGTGTTTGATGAAAAAGAGATTGAACACTATAAAAAAGTTTTGGCAGCTTTAAAGAAAAGGGGTATCGAACCGATGGTAACCTTGCACCACTTTACCAACCCTTTATGGTTTGCCAAAAAAGGCGGTTGGGAAAATTTTAAAGCCCCCTATTATTTTGAACGTTATGTAAAAGTTATAATTTCCAAGCTCAAAGGTTATGCAAATCTTTGGATTACTATAAATGAACCCCAGGTTTATGCCTATATGGGTTATCTGACTGCTCTTTGGCCTCCCCAAAGAAAAAACAATTTAAAGGCTTTTATTGTGATTTGGAATATGGCCCGCGCCCATAATAAAGCTTATAAAACAATTCATAAAATATCTCCCGAAGCCCAGGTTGGAATTGCCCATAACGTCGGTTCATTTGATTCCTTCCACCATCACTCAATCAGGGAGACTTTTGTTGTTTGGTTTGCCGATATAACCCAAAATCATTTTTTCTATAAATTAACCGGGATAAAAACCCATGATTTTATCGGTCTAAATTATTACTTTAATAAATACATCAGCTTTAACGGTGAGCGCGCTAAGCTGCCATCAATTGTTGATGTGGCTGTGACTAAAAAAGAGGTGACTGATATGGGATGGGAGATTTATCCTGAGGGGATTTTTGATGTGATTATGGATTTATCAGATTACCACTTACCTATTTATATAACCGAAAACGGTTTAGCCTCCACAAATGATGATAGAAGATGCAGGTTCTTAATCAGCTACTTAAAAGAAGTTTACCATGCTATCCAAACAGGTGCCCATGTTAAAGGTTACTTCCACTGGTCCTTAATTGATAATTTTGAGTGGGCAGATGGTTTTAAACCCAGGTTTGGTTTAATTGAGATGGATTATGCAACCCAAAAAAGAAGAGTTAGAGATTCAGCAAGAGTTTATGCCCAGATTATTAAGAATAACGGTTTGCCACACTATTTACTACGTTTTATTGGTCACACTGTAAAAGCAGAGGAGGTTTTAAAAAAGTAAAAATTAGGAAAGCAACTTTTTACTTAGTACTTTTTACTTTGGATTTAATATGAACCATCTACCTTTTACCATTGCTGCCTATTTATTAAATGCTGTTGCTGTGACCATTGATAAATTTTTGCTGACCAAACATAATTCTAATCCCTTAGTTTATGTTTTTTACTTTTCCTGTTTTAGCTTACTGGCGCTTTTTTTATTGCCCTTTACCCACTTTCCTTCTTTTAACATTTTGGTATTGGCTTCTACCTCTACTTTAATTTGGACAATTGGTGCTTATTTTATGTTTAAAGGCTTACAAATTGGCCAAGTCTCAAGGGTTATCCCGGTAATTGGAGTTTTAATTCCGCTTTTACTTTTAATTCAAGCTTCAGCTAATAATGTTTTATCCAGAGTAGAAATTACAGCAGTATTTTTATTAATTTTAGGTTTACTTTTTATCACCTTACATGAATGGAGAGGAGAGTTAACCGCTAAAGAGATCTTATTTGAAATTTTATCTGCAATTTTTTTTACTTTGTCTTATTTAATTTTAAGACAGGCTTATTTACAGGAACAATTTTTAACAGTTTTTACTTATTCCAGATTTATATTAATCCCTGTTGGAACAGTAATTTTATTAACCCCATCTTTAAGAAAAATTGTTTTTGCCAAAAATTCAAAAAACCCCAATATTCATGTATTTTCAAAAACAGGTTTATTGTTTTTAATTGGCCAATTGGCCGGTGGAGGATCAGAGCTTTTAATTACCTTTTCAGTGGCCTTAGCCACCCCGGCTTTAGTTAATTCACTCCAAGGCGTCCAATATATCTTTTTATTTGGCTTTAGTTTGATTTTAGCCAGGTTTTACCCCACAATTTTTAGGGAAAGATTAAATTTTAAAATTATGTCTACAAAAATAATCGGAATAATCTTAATTAGTCTTGGTCTTTATTTTTTAGCGTTTAAATAATAACCTCAACCTTTTATTGTTAAAAAATTATAGACTCTGTCATCAGACCAATACTATAATATAATCAATGCTAAAACTGCTCGCTAAATTTTTTTTAATTTTAATTACCCTACTGGCCATAGTTCACCTTTATTTTTCTTCTCAACAAAAAGCTGCTGCTAATATTACTTATGGACTTACCTATAGCCCTAAATATGCTAAATATTTAGGACTGGATGAGAAAAAAACCTACCTTGCTATTTTAGATGAGTTACAGGTTAAAAATTTAAGATTACCAACATATTGGAACACCATTGAAAAACAACCCTCAAATTTTGATTTTCAAGAAGTTGATTTTTTAGTTGAGCAGGCTGCAAAAAGAGATGTCAAAATCTTGCTGGTAGTAGGGCTCCGCCAGCCAAGATGGCCGGAGTGCTATAGCCCAGATTGGACAAAAAAGTTAAGTAGTAATGATAAAAACGCTGCACTTTTAAATTTTGTCAAAACTACAGTTGAAAGATATAAAGATAAATCAAATATCTGGGGATTCCAGGTTGAAAATGAACCAACTTTGGCAACCTTTGGTGAGAACTGTCCTGTACCTAATTTACCATTTTTAAACCAGGAAGTTAGTCTGGTTAGAAAATTAGCCCCAAATAAAAAAATAGTCTTAACAGATGCCGGGGAGATCTCGGCCTGGACACCAGAGATGGCTCTCTCGGATGTTTTTGGCACCAGCGTTTACCGGACTGTTTATGATAAATGGCTAGGCAAAACCAACTATCCTTTACCTCCATATTTTTACCAGCGTAAATCACAACTGGTTAGAAAATTAACCGCCCCTAAAAATCAAAAGACAATTATCTCTGAACTCCAAACAGAGCCCTGGTTAACAGTCGGTGCAGTAGAAGTATCAAGTGATGAACAGGCTAAAATATTCCCTGTTGAGATAATGAACCAAAACCTTAATTTTGCCAAATTAACAGGTTTTGATCAAATTTATTTGTGGGGAGTTGAATGGTGGTATTTTATGGATAAAAATAATCATCCTGAGTATTTAAATAATGCCAAACGCATATTTTCTCTCTCTTTATCTCTTGTTTTACCAAAAGATATCTTTTGACCTATTTTAGCCTATAAAGCACTACTTTTTTTTTAAATTATTTCCATCTACAATCAGGCTATAGCTGCCCGAATGATAGCCTCAGATTAGCCTCGATTTCTTACACAGGCGGTAGCTTGACGTACTTTCTCAAATATTATAGGATTCCTTCACTGAAGGATTCAACAAATACTTTGTAGTTATAGAGTTTGACTTAGTCAAATTTTAAGACTAAAAGATTGAAAATTGCTGGTTTTGATTTAAATATTTTACAGCAACAAGGAGTTACTAGAGCTTGTATGAGCAGACGGAATATATTTTTGCTACCTATATTAATAATAGCCTGGATCTTAATTAAGATCGGTGAGCTTCCCTTTAAACTTTTGACCCTGCTTTTTTATCTGGTAAAAACTATTTTTAATAGCTGCTATGGGATTATTAGTAAACTTACTTCCAAGGCTGCTAATAGTTTTTATCTGATATTAAATGTTATAAAAAATACTAAATTACCAGTAAATAGATCTGGTAAGACTATAAAAAGGAAACCCCAACTGGCAGTATTAGAGGTTAAAAAACCCTCTTATCTATCCTTACCAGCTTTAGGCAAAAAGAAAAGAGGCAGGCCCAGAACCCAACCCTTAAAGTCCTATCTTTTTAATAAGTGGAAAAAGTTTTTAAACAAAATTTTTCCAACTCCTTTAAGAATTGTTACTATTTTAGTTTTAATACTGGGAATTTTTGCAATCTACTCTTTTGGACTGATTGTGGTAGCCCGAGGATTGCCATCACCGGATAAACTATCTTATGAAGGTGGTCCCCAAACTACCGAGTTTTATGACCGGAACGGTAAGTTGCTTTACAGCTTATATGAGGGCAAAAATAGATCCTTGGTCAAGTTAAATGAGGTTCCCCAAAATTTAGTTAATGCCACAGTTGCAATTGAAGATAAAAATTTCTGGGGGCACTCAGGGATTGATTTATTTGCTATAACCAGAGCTGCTGTTGCCAATTTAAAACATCAGCCAATTCAAGGTGGCTCAACCATAACCCAACAATTAATAAAAAATACCTTGTTAACTCCAGACCAAACCATTCAAAGAAAATTAAAGGAAATTGCTTTAGCTTTTTGGGCTGAAAGAATTTTTGATAAAAAACAAATCCTACAGAT
This sequence comes from bacterium, assembly GCA_027364775.1. Lineage (GTDB taxonomy): Bacteria > Patescibacteriota > Microgenomatia > Daviesbacterales > UBA10151 > DAHXOS01. The sequence goes on along the minus strand of DAHXOS010000102.1, from coordinate 443 downwards.
GTATTTTAATGAAGTGCCTTACGGTGGTCCGGCTTGGGGGGTGGCTGCTGCTTCTAAAACTTATTTTAATAAACCAACAAAAGACTTAAGTCTGGCAGAAAGTGCTTATCTTGCAGGTTTAACAGCGTCCCCCACTACCTATTCACCTTATGGTGCTCATCCAGAAATGGCTAAAGAGCGTCAAAAGGAAGTTTTAAGAAGGATGGTTGAAGATAAATATATAACCCGTGAAGAGGCAGATAAAGCTTATAATGAAAAACTTGATATTCAGCCCCCTGTCACTTCAATCAAAGCCCCACATTTTGTCTTTTATGTTAAATCACTTTTAGCCCAAAAATACGGTGAAAAAGTAGTCTCTCAAGGAGGTTTAAAGGTTTACACTACCTTAGATTTAAATACCCAGGAGATGGCGGAGAATGTTGTGGCAGAAGAAGTAACTAAGC